>NZ_VPEO01000005.1:0-188962 GCF_013417155.1 Acinetobacter sp. YH16052
GAATGGATAAATTACGCAGAATAACTTTCAACTTTTGCCAGTGTTGATCTGTCAGCATGGTACGAGGCATAGCGAATAGTAAAATTGGGTTTGGCGATTTGATTTTACTACTTCGCTATTTTTTTAAGCTAAAAGTGTCAACACACCCTATACAAATATAGATTAATTGTTTATTTATTGCTCATAGAACACTATCTATATTTGTCTAGGTTGCTAAAATTCGCGCAATTTTGAATAGAATTGGTGCGTGACGTGTTTGAGAAGTTAGCAGAACAAAGCCTGAACCTGATGGGTTGGGAAATTGATAACCATTGGCCCCTAGATTTAGACCAATGTGTCATGATTGCTGCTCCTCATACCAGTAATTGGGATGCATTGTATGCGCGACTGGCCTTAAAAGCATTGGGCGTAAATGTTCGCTTAACCATTAAAGATAGTTACATGAAATTGCCATTTGGGCCTTTTGTGCGTGCTATGGGCGGTATCGGGATTGATCGCCGTCCTAAACAGCCGGGTGAGCCTCGTCCGAGCATGGTTCAGCTGATGACAGACTTATTCAAGACTCATCCTAAACTGGTCATGCTGGTCACGCCAGAAGCAACGCGTGCAAAGCAGGAACAGTGGAAGACAGGTTTTTATCATGTAGCGATTAATGCAGGTGTGCCGATTGCATTGGCCTATATGGACTATGCCAAGAAGAAAACTGGCGTAGGTAAAATCGTTTATCCGACAGGGGATTATGAAAAAGATATGGCGGAAATCATGGCATTTTATGCAGAGATTCAGCCAAAATTCCCTGAATGCTTTAGTGTAGATCAGCGTTATTATCAGAATTAAAACTGAATTGAAAAAGCAGGAAAATTCTCCTGCTTTTTTATTGCCTAATAATCATGAAGATTGACAGACTTAAGATGCATGTTCAGAAGCGGGCAAAATTCCACCCAGATTTTGGCAGGCATCTTTATACAGATCATATTGCTGTTCTACTACTTCATGCAATGGCAGGTCAAATAACTCTTCACCCTGATGATACTGTTTGATATAAGATTCGACTTTGGATTTGCTGCTATACAACATCTGCTGATAATAGTCGGTCATACTGCTATGTGGCATTTGGGCGGTATCTACCTTGGCACAATGGAAATTTTGCAGTAATTGTTCGGACTTCTTCAAATAGCTGGACATACAACCTGCTAGTAGCAAGGTACTGAGCAATGTCGTGATAAATTTCATGGAAAGTAGACTAAAGGTTTTATGGGAGCGCACTATTGTAGAAGTAAAACCCGGTCACAAAACCTTTTTAATCTACCAAATGGTTAAAAAATAGAACAACAGAATTTGAAAATTCAAGTCCATTCTCTAATCATTTAACCTTTGACCAAGCCATCATCTACAATCAGGTTTTGTCCTGTGACGGCACGTGAATAAGGTGACAAAAACATCAGGATTGCAGCAGCAAATTCTTCTGGTGTAATTACGCGGCGTAAAGGCGTCGATTGAGCAATCAGGTCAAAGACAATGTCAGGTGTGGCCTTACTGGCATCCGTAGTTTGTAACAGGCCACCAGAGAGCATATTCACATTGATGCCATATTGTCCCAAGTCCTGCGCCGTGGTGCGGGTAAAGGCCAATAATGCAGCTTTGGCGGTGGTATAGTCATGATAAGGAACCACCGGATTTTGCACCAGGTTTGTACCAATATTCACGATCCGGCCAAACCCTGCCTGTTTCATATCATCCAGTGCGGCTTGTGTAGTATTTAAGGCAGCCTGTACTGCACCGCTAAATTGCCGTTGCAACATATCCCAAGTCAGCGTTTCTACTTTAGGGCGTGCATCACCATTAAATTCAAATTGAATCAGTGCGTTATTGATTACAGCATGAATCGCTTCCCCGAAATGGGTTTTAGCTGCAGCAAATAAAGCGCGGACCTGATCAGTTTGAGTGACATCTGCCTGATAAATAAATACTTGTTCAGGATACTGCTGGGCCAGCTGTTCAGCTTGCTGCTGACTGCTATGATAATTGACGACCACGCGCGCGCCCTCAGCCAGTAAAGCCTGAGTAATGGCTAAACCCAAACCACGTGCACCACCAGTAACAAGAACAATCTGATCACGAATCTGCATAATGATGATCTATATTTACAAAGATTGGCCTTAACATAGCAGTTATTTAACCGGATTCAAGCTTTAGCGGGGAAGACAGACTCGGCTTGATCTTGTGTTTAAATGAATTGGGACGCTAATAGAAAACAGCCTGCACTAAAGAGTAAACTTAAGATCATGCGTTTGAACAGTAATTCCGAAATTTTATAAAATAGTTTTGCGCCTAAAATTGCCGGAATACTCACAAAAACAATCAGCAATGCCAGATAGGGTAAATGGCTTTGATTGATCAGGCCTTGCCATAGATACGTACCCAGCGTGAAGACTTGAATTGCAAAATTAAAGTGCCGTAAAATATAGCGCTGCTGGGCTTTGGGTAATTGTTTTAACATCACCCAGGCCGAAGGAATCGCACCGCAAAAACCGCCCAGTCCTCCTAAAATTCCGCCAATAAAACCGATGCAGCTATCAGTCAATTTTCCTGAATGCTGAATTGTTTTGAATTGCGGATTGAATAGCATCACCGGACACCACAGTACCAGAAAAAATCCCAAGATCATCTTAAAGGTATCTGCTTGAATGATCTGCAACAGATAAGTACCCAGCGGCACGCCAATCAGACCAGCAATCAGATAAGGCAGCACCAACTGCCTGGATAAAACTAGCTGCTTTTTTTCCTGACTGAGTGAAATCACATGACTCCAGATCGAGGCAAATACCAGCAAGGGCGCGGCCAGTTGCGGAGGCAGCACCCAGACCCAGAAAGACATGGCGATCAGGGCAAAGGCAAAGCCGGTCAGCCCCTGGACAAAACCTGCGACCATTGCACCAAGAATAAATAACAGCCAAGTCATAAAGATCAGGTCATAAGCAAAGGCAGCAGTATTCTCAAGATTTAAACAAAAGCCAAGCTTCCATTTAGCTGGATTTATGCAAATGAAAGTTCAAATTCTCATAAAAGCATGAATGCTAATTAAGAAAAAAGAGGTTTACGGCCATGCATAAAACATGCATAAATCTCTACAAGAGTGCAACAATGGCTCCGTTCACTCTCCATGAACTCGCCTGATACTGACAGAGTGCAGTAAGAGGTGATGGACATGATGAAAAAAGTGATATTACTTTCTGTATTGGCCGTGTCATTAACCGGTTGTGTGGTTGATCCTTGGGATGATGATTATCGTGGCAACAGAGATCGTAATGGACATTATGATCGAGACCACAGAAATCATGACTGGAAAAATAAGGACCATAAAGATCATCGGGATTGGAAACGTGACCGAGATAACCGCGACTGGCGCCGTGATCGTTAATCACAGTCTTTAAATTTGACTGACTACAATGACAAAAAAGGATTCCACTGAGGAATCCTTTTTTAATGGCTCTTCAAAACAATTTAAATCAAGAAATACTTTTTTGATAAAGCCCCGCACGAACTGTACCGGCTTTGGTATTTTTAATTAAACGCCATAAGGACGGTAATTTAAGTAATTGTAAATCACGATCTGCTTCTACATAAATATAGGCATTGTCCTTGATCAGAGGATCTGCCTTTAGCGCTAGTTCTTCCCATAAATCCAGGCTATATGGCGGATCTAGAAAAACCAGATCAAACTGTGCCTGAAGGGTAGACAAAGCTTGCTGCGCCGTAGCCACTTTTAATTGTGCACGTGCTTTGGTGACTTTTAAAAGTTCCAGATTTTGGGTCAGAAATTGTGCCTGAGTACGATCCGGCTCAATCATCACCACTGATGCAGCACCACGCGATAATGCCTCAAACGCCAATGCCCCAGAACCGGCACAAATATCCAACACCTGGGCATTTTGTACATCCCACATCAGCCAATTAAACAGTGTTTCCCGAACACGGTCAGGCGTCGGGCGCAAACCCTCAATGCTGGCAAAAGGCAGTTGGCGGCGTTTCCAGTCACCACCAATAATTCGAAGCTGGTTTTTCATCTTTAATCTCGCTCTACCGGTGTCGGAGCAGGTGTTGCTGCGGGAGATGCAGCCGTATTTGCAGAAGTCGGAGCAGCATTGTCGGGCTGGTCACTGGCTGGAACGGCACTAGATGCTGCATCCTGACTCAACATGCCTGCACCACTTGGCAATTCAGCTGGCTTGATTCCGGCCGTCATCAGACCACCACTTAATTGGTGGCCTTGTGGGCGTACCGGATTTTTATCTTTATGCAGTAACCAGTAATCAAAAATTGGACGGGCCAGAGCCGTTGCGGCACTACCACCGCGACCATTTTCCAGAATAACTGCAATCGCGATTTCAGGATTTTCAGCAGGTGCAAAACCGACAAACAGGCCATGATCCAGCTGACGGTCAGTCAATAAGGATTCATTATAGCGCTTGCCCTGAGCAATACTTTTTACCTGTGCCGTACCGGTTTTTCCGGCAATAGAATATTGTAAGCCGCTTTTGATGCCTCGGCCTGTACCGGATTGAATTACGTCCACCATCGCATCACGCATTTTGATCCAGTCTTCTTCCTGACCATTAAAATCGATCTTGCCATGCGTGCCATTATGCACCTTGAACGGTTTGGCACCGCGACTTTCGCGCAGAACATGGGGAATGACTTTATTGCCATGGTTGGCGGTAATGGCTGTGGCCATAGCCAGCTGCAATGGCGTTGAAGTAAAAGCACCCTGACCAATACTGACAGAAATGGTTTCACCACGTGACCATTTGGCCTTGCGGGTACGCATTTTCCATTCCGGGTTTGGATACAGTCCTGAGCTTTCACTTGGTAAGTCCACGCCGGTTTTTTCCCCAAAGCCAAACTGACGCATCCAGGTATTCATTTTTTCAATACCCATGCGGTAGGACATGACATAGAAATAAGTATCACAGGAGACGACTTGGGCCTTATGCATATTCACTGCGCCATGCCCGGATTTTTTATGGTCACGGAAACGGTGACTGTCTCCCGGCAGGCTGAAATAACCCGGATCAGAAATAGTGGTATCCCAGTCCACCAAACCATGATGCAGACCACCGAGTGCAAACATTGGTTTAATAGTAGAGCCAGGCGGATAAACCCCTTGCACGGCACGGTTATATAAAGGTTGATCAAGGTTATCACGCAGGAACGAATAATCTTTGGTGCTGATCCCGGTCACAAACAGGTTAGGGTTAAAACTTGGACTGGAGACCAGCGCCAGAATTTCCCCGGTTTTGGGATTCATCGCCACAATCGCGCCACGACGCCCGGCCAGTTGCTCCGAAGCGACTACCTGCAAGCCGTAATCCAGTGACAGGAACAGATCATTACCACGTACCGGATCTTTACGGCCCAAATGACGCAGCACATTACCAAAGGCATCTGCTTCTACCGACTCATTTCCTGGCACACCATGCAAAAGCTCTTCATAGGATTTTTCTACCCCGATTTTCCCGATCAGGTTGGTTCCGGCATAAAGATCCTTATCAATGGCTTTAAGTTCTTTGTCATTAATACGACCGACATAACCAATCACATGTGCGAACAGGTCACCATGCGGATAGTAGCGGGTCATCTGGGTTTCAATATTCACGCCCGGAAATTGATATTTCACTTCACTGAAACGGGCAATATCATTTTCATTCAGGTTGAGCTTGATTGAAACCCGTTCGGTTTTACGTGCTGTTTTAATCCGGGTTTGAAAGCGTTCAAGATCTTCTTCGGTCAATTCCAGAATCGGTTTCAGGCGTTCGAGCGTTTGATCGATATCCTGTACGTCAGCACGACTTAAAGTGGCAGTAAATACTGGATAGTTATCGGCCAGCAACACGCCGTTACGGTCATAAATATAACCACGCGCTGGCGGCAAAGGTTGTAGACGAATCCGGTTCTCATCAGAAGCTGTAGTAAAGCTTTCAAAGTTAAACAGTTGCAAATAGGCATAGCGGCTGACCAGCAGCAGCATAAAGAAAATGACAATCCCCATGGAAATCAAGACTCGACTGCGATAGATGCGCTTTTCTTGTTGTGCGTTTTTTAAAGGAAAGTGCTGCTTCATACGCGATCGACTTAAGACCTGAGAGTGGTAGAAAAGAATCAAAGTGGAGTATTCTAACGCAACTGCACTTGATTTGATAATGAAAAACTGCCCTTACAATCAGTTCCTTTAAGCTTTGACTTTGCAGACATTAAAATTGTAAAGTGCTGTATATAAGAGTTGTGATAATTCTGCTAGAGTAAAATCTAATAAAAATAGGACTATACCAAAAACTATAATTAAGGAAGATGGTGAAGGAATGAACAAGGTTTACCCTTTGTTAGCGTTTGCATTGTGGGCGAACGGGGCTTATGCACATGATCAGATTAATAATACTGCAACCAAAATAGAGCCTGCTCAGGCAAAAGCCTTTAATGTGGGTGTTGGTTTTACCCAGAAATTACTGCATTTAAATACCGAATGGGTGAACCCTTATGGGATTGCTTATGTGAAAGGTGGTGTTTTTCTGGATGATGATCGTACGATTGGCGGTCAGGCAGGCTTTCGTTATCCTGCACATCTCACCGGCAAAGACAAAAATGGTTATTATGTCGGGGTTTATGCCGGTCATATCGACAGCAAACAGGTTGATGGCGAGTATGAAGGCCGTTTAGGTGCTGGCGTTGATTTGGCCTATGTTTTGCTTAGTTCAGAACGGATCAGCAGTTTTAGTATCGGGATCGGTGCCGGAGAGAAACTCGAAGACCGAAATGGTCGTGCTGTGGCTGAAACAGAACCCCGGCTACAATTTTCCTATACTTTAAGTATCGGTTTATAGACAAAATATTCGACCTTATTAATATGTGTATTCTGTGAACAAAAAATTAAATATGGAAGTTATGCATGCTTGAGTACGTCAACGAGTTGTGGCAAACCTTTGTAAACCGCCCGGATTTTTGGGCTGTGCTCAGCATTATTCCAGTGACTGCATTTGTAACCTGGGCTCACGTCTGGATGGCGCTGAAAATGGTCTTTTATCCGATCAATTTTTGGGGTTTCCATCTCGGGCCATTACCTGTGGGCTGGCAAGGGATTGTGCCACGCAAAGCTGGACGTATTTCAGGCATTATTACCGATAACACACTGTCAAAATTAGGCTCTATCCGCGAATTTTTACAGGCGATGGATCCGGATGATATGGCACGCATCATTGGCGAGCAGGTCGGTTTCGAACTGGAACATCTGATTGATGAAGTCATGATGGATCGCAATGCGGTGCTCTGGGAAAACCTGCCTTTTGCCATCAAACGCAGAATTTATGCACAAGCACAAAAACAAATGCCGGCAATTTTGCGTGAATTAGTGACTGAGCTGACCATGAACGTCGAGTCACTTGTAGATATGCGTGAAATGGTAGTGAGCCAGATGGAAGGCGACCGTCGCTTGATGGTGCGTATGTTCCTGAAGGTGGGTCAAAAAGAGATCAATTTTATCTGGCATATCAGTGCCCTCATCGGGATGTTCTTTGGGATTTTCCAGATGATTGTCTGGTTTGTAGTGCCGTGGCACTGGACTGTACCGTTCTGGGCTGCGATCTGGGGCTTTTTGACCAACTGGATCGCGATCTGGATGGTATTCAACCCACTCTATCCACACCCAGTAAAGTACCCGCAATTCTTTGCCCGTACCACAAATCGCAAGTTTCCGTGGATTAAGCCGGTGATTCCTCGTATCGGCACCTATAACATACAAGGCGCATTTATGAAACGTCAGGATGAAGTCTCTGACGTCTTCGCAAGTGTAGTCACAGAAGACCTGATTACGTTAAAATCGATCATGACCGAGATGATGTATGGCGGCAGAAAAGACAAAACCCGCCGCATTATCAAACGTCATATTAATGAAATTATGGAAACACCCCTGGTTCGGACCTCTTTACAGCTGTCTTTAGGACCAAAAGAGTATGCAAAACTCAAGACGGACTTGATCGATCGCTCGATTGAAATTACGATGGTACCTGTATGCGACCCAGCATTTAATGCGAGCCGTGCACAGAAAATCTATCAAATGTTTAGAGACCGCATACGTGAGTTGACTCCGAAGGAGTTTCAGAATCTTTTACGTCCTGCATTTCAGGAAGATGAATGGATTCTGATTTTATTGGGTGGGGTAACCGGTTTTGTCGCGGGTTTAATCCATTTGTTTGTGGCTTTCTTATAATGAGATGTCGGGGGACACAATCGGGTGATTGTGGTCGTGGCGTCATACATATTGTTTAAATGAGGATGTTTATATATGCGCATTATCTTACTCGGACCACCTGGAGCAGGTAAAGGTACACAAGCTCAGTTGATCTGTAAGCGCTACAATATCCCACAAATTTCAACCGGTGATATGCTCCGTGCTGCAATTCGTGAAGGAACTGAATTAGGTCTACAAGCTAAAAGTGTCATGGACAATGGCGGTTTGGTTTCTGATGAGTTGATCATTGGTCTGGTGAAAGAGCGCATTGCGCAACCTGACTGTGTAAACGGCTGCATTTTTGATGGTTTCCCGCGTACCATTCCTCAAGCAGAAGCCTTGGAAAAAGAAGGCATTGCAATTGATCACGTGATTGAAATTGATGTACCAGATGAAGAAATCGTACAACGTCTTTCTGGCCGTCGTCAGCATCCTGCATCTGGCCGTGTCTATCACATCGTTTACAACCCGCCAAAAGTGGAAGGTAAAGATGACGAAACGGGTGAAGATCTGGTTCAACGTCCTGATGACCAGGAAGCAACCATTCGTAAGCGTCTAGGTTCTTACCATACTGAAACCGAGCAACTGGTTGGTTTCTACCAAGGCCGTGCAGCGTCTGGTGAAAATGCACCAACTTATGACAAGCTAAATGGTTTACGTCCAATCGATGAAGTTCAAACTGATCTTTTCGCGATTCTGGATCAGGCAAAATAATCGGCTGACGATGATTTTGACAATCGGAGAGCCCTAAGTCATATTAGGGCTCTTTTTTATTGCGTATTTGAACAGGGTACTTGTTGCTATGAAATTTGGCGTATTGGTGTTGATGGTAGTCTTTCTGGCAGTATTGGTAGGTCTGTTCTATTTCAGTTTTAAAATGCTCAACAAAGTACGTCAGGAAGAACGTGCTGAAAATGCAGCAAAGCGACCTGAGCGCCAGCTCCATCCAAAATTACAAGCCGAACTTGAACAGCGCAAGCAGCAGGAAAAGGCTGAACAAGATCAGGATAAATAATCCATAATAGTTCAGCTCAGCTAAGAATTTGGTTTGAACGAAAAGCACTCTTCTCATAGTCGATAAAAAGGTGACACATTGGTCACCTATTTTTATCCCAGCTTGATCACGCCGTTCTATTCAGCAAGCTCAATATTTTTCACTGCAATTTGGCGGGCTGCACCAAATTCAAACCGATCCGGCCAGTTACACACATCGGATACTACACATTCATGACATTTCGGTTTGCGCGCAATACACGTATAACGACCGTGTAAAATCAGCCAGTGATGTGAATCAATGATAAATTCCTTGGGAATGACTTTGACCAGACGGTGTTCAACTTCCAACACATTTTTGCCAACCGCTAGTCCGGTACGATTACCTACCCGGAAAATATGGGTATCAACCGCCATGGTCGGCTGACCAAAGGCCGTATTCAGTACCACATTCGCCGTTTTACGACCTACACCCGGCAGGGCTTCAAGATCCGCACGATTATCCGGTACGATG
This sequence comes from Acinetobacter sp. YH16052, assembly GCF_013417155.1. Lineage (GTDB taxonomy): Bacteria > Pseudomonadota > Gammaproteobacteria > Pseudomonadales > Moraxellaceae > Acinetobacter. The sequence continues at coordinate 9,789 of NZ_VPEO01000005.1, forward strand.
CTGTTGTGCTTCTGAATCAGCATCTCGCAGGCTTTAATCACGTTGACCGCTTTCGAGTTATATAAACCAATGGTCTTGATATATTCCTTCAAGCCGTCCACACCTAGCGCATAAATGGCTTCCGGTGTATTGGCGACTGGAAAGAGTTTGTCTGTGGCTTTGTTGACGCTGACATCGGTAGCTTGAGCAGAGAGCGTGACCGCGACCAGTAATTCAAAGGGATTGGAATAATTCAGCTCAGTTTTTGGGTTAGGCCGCTGTTCACGCAGGCGTTCAAAAAAGGTCTGAATCTGCTTTTTGGTCATGTTTTTAACGGGCTTGGCCTTTGCTGTGGTCATGTTCTATCCCTGTAAAGCCTGTAATTGCTGTGTCAGTTCTTCCAGTTGGGTACGTTTTCGAGCATCTTCACGAACCGAAAGCTGTTTTTCCAGTTTTTTAATTTGGGTACGTAGTTTTGCCAGTTCAATCGTGGTCTTGGAATCGAGGGCTACAGGCGCATTCGCTGGCTTGTTCACCACTTCAATCACGGGAAGTTGCTCATTTAACGCAGAGAAACGGGCAAACAGGGCCGTATCAATTTCTGCACGGACCACAGGCCCCTTACGATCGCTACGCCGTTTTTCTTCACGCTGGATGTGCGCATAGTAACGCTGACGTAAATCATCCTGTTCCGCAATGCGCTGTACTTCAGTCGGCAAAGGTTGTTGATCTTCAACCAAATCGATGCAGTCTACCGGACAGGGCGGGATACATAGTTCACAGCCGGTACAGAGGTCGGTCAGAATGGTATGCATCAGTTTACCAGAACCAATAATCGCATCGACTGGGCAGGCGCTAATACATTTGGTACAGCCAATACATTCATCTTCACGAATTACGGCTTTGATGCGCTGAGGTCGACCATCGGCTTGAACTGGCCAGACACTTTCTTCAGCTTGAAGTTTAGGACGATTTAATAATGCAGCCAAAGCATCGGCAACAGGCTGTCCGCCCGGCACACATTTATTGGCATTTTCCCCCTCAGCAATCGACTGGGCATAAGGTAAACATCCATCACGGTGACCGCAGAGTCCACATTGGGTTTGAGGGAGTAAAGCGTCAATCGATTGGACCAGAGAAATGGGCGAATTCATGTATAACCAGCGTTACTCATGGCAAGCATGAGAGAGTAAGTGAAACAAAATATGTCGATTCATCAATTTTAACATATTTTTAAACTCCTAAGTCGTGCGCAATTAAGGGTCAACTTGTGCCTTATTATTAGGCATAAATCTGAATGTAAGCCTTGATTCGATTGGCATTTCCTGACATAGAAAAAATTTTCATAATCAATATAAATATTTGTTATCAAATTAATTTTAAAGTATTTTCAAAAAAAGTATTGTAGATTAGTTACAAAAGATATTTAATATTTTGCGCCAAAATTTAACATTGATTGTAAATTTGACCAATTTTGATCCATTTTCTGCTGAGGATTAAGCGTTGAAATACAACACACTTAATGAGTTCCTAGATTACGTAAAATCACGTGATGCACATCAACCAGAATTTCTTCAAGCTGTAGAAGAAGTGATGACCAGTTTGTGGCCGTTCATTGAAAAGAACCCACAATACGCAGCACATGGTTTACTAGAACGTCTAGTTGAGCCAGAACGTGCGATCCAGTTCCGAGTTTCTTGGGTAGATGACCAAGGTCAGACTCAAGTAAACCGTGCGTTCCGCGTACAGTACAACTCAGCGATCGGTCCATTTAAAGGTGGTATGCGTTTCCACCCTTCAGTGAATCTTTCAATCCTAAAATTCTTAGGCTTTGAGCAAACATTTAAAAATGCTTTAACCACACTTCCTATGGGTGGCGGTAAAGGCGGTTCTGATTTTGACCCTAAAGGCAAATCAGAAGGCGAAATCATGCGTTTCTGTCAGGCTTTAATGATCGAGCTGTATCGTCACCTTGGTGCGAACACAGATATCCCTGCAGGTGATATTGGTGTAGGCGGTCGTGAAGTGGGCTACATGGCCGGCATGATGAAAAAATTAAGTAACGATACGGCATGTGTATTCACTGGTAAAGGTTTAACTTTCGGTGGTTCATTGGCACGTCCGGAAGCAACGGGTTACGGTACTGTGTATTTCGCTGAGGAAATGCTTAAGTCTCGTGGCGAAAGCTTCAAAGATAAAGTCGTTGCGATTTCAGGTTCTGGTAACGTTGCGCAATATGCTGCTGAAAAAGCAATGTACCTCGGTGCGAAAGTGGTTTCACTTTCTGACTCTGCCGGTACAGTTCACGTTAAAGACGGTTTCACTGAGGCGCTTCTTGCTGAAGTCATGGAACTTAAAAATGTAAAACGTGGCCGTATTTCAGAATTCGCGTCTAAACATGGTTTCGAATATCTTGAAGGACAACGTCCTTGGGGTATCAAGTGTGATATCGCATTGCCATGTGCGACTCAAAACGAACTTGATGCAGACGACGCTGCTCAGCTTCTTGCAAACGGTGTAATCTGTGTGGCTGAAGGTGCGAACATGCCTTCTACGCTTGAAGCGGTTGAGAAATTCGTTGAAGCGAAAATTCTTTATGCGCCAGGTAAAGCATCAAATGCAGGTGGTGTGGCAACTTCTGGTCTGGAAATGTCTCAAAACGCATTGCGTTTAGGCTGGACTTTCGAAGAAGTTGATGAGCGTTTACACGCAATCATGAAAGAAATTCACCGTAACTGTGTGAAATTCGGTACTAAAGAAGACGGTACTGTGAACTATGTTGACGGTGCGAACATTGCTGGCTTCGTAAAAGTTGCTGATGCAATGCTTGCTCAAGGCGTATTCTAAGTCTGACTTAGTCTAAGCTGAAAAAACCGGGGCTGTTGCCCCGGTTTTTTTATATCTGGTATTTTTAGCCTTAAAGAGCACCCTTAACTATTTCACGCTCAACCGCCATATCAAAAATATAGGCATATTTCGATTGATCAGCTGCCGGATGCTTAATTTCAAAACGTTTGACCCGAATAATCTGCCGCTCATTCTGTGAATGCTGAAAACCTTCGATCTGGTCATAGAATAAAGTCCAGTCCTTATCCACCTGAGTTTTCAGGCCATTCTGATCATATTTCACTTCTTTGACTTGCAAGCAACTTTGTTGGACCACGCCGGTACAGGGTTTAGTGTCAGGAGCAATTTCCAGAAAAATTGTTTCAGCCTGACCTTGGTATTTGGTTTCCGGAGTCATTTTCCCGATAAATTCATAGGTTTGACCATTTGCGGCCATCAACGTCAGGGTCGGCTTGTCAGGATCTGTGGTATTGAGCGTAAAAGGAATGTCACGCTTCTGTAAAAGTTGGCTGACAAAACGTTCCTGCTCCATCAATGCTGCATCACAGGCCATTTCAGTGCCTATAACTTCGCTGGTGGTGATGATATTGTTTTTGACTGACCAGGTCGTCCCGAGTCCATTACAGCCCGTCACGGCGCTCAGCCGGCCTTGAGCATCAAAACTGAGTACGATTGGTCGTTCTAGTCCACGATTCAGTTCCCAATGATAGGCTGGAAGAATCTGATCTGCATTTTTTTGTTGGATGATGGCCACCGCACGATCTCCAGCTCGTTGAATATCGCTGGACTGACAGGCTGCAAAAGTTAAAGGCAATAATGCCAGCACAATAAATTTTAATTTCATGGACTTATAATGAAGTATATAAAGTTCAAACAATAATAATGGATGTATTGCAAAAAAATATGGATACATTTCGCAGCTTTAAGTTGAAAAATGTATCCATCATTAAGATTTTAGCGCTAAAGCAAGATTAATCGAAGCGATAAATATCCATGCCGAGTGAACCCATGGTGAAACTGCTATGTACCAGACTAAAACGCTGACCTGTGCCCATCGCAAAGAAAATTGGAGCAAAATGTTCTAGTGTTGGATGATTCCGCGCCATATGCGGAATATTGGACCAGTCCAGTACGGCGTCATAATCACTATGTGTCAGTTTATGCACCACAAAATTACGAAAGCCAGAAGCCCATTCGGGTACATCAGCAGCCGTTCCATCCCAAGACAGTTCCCGTAAGTTATGGGTAATACTGCCCGAACCAATCAGCAGGATTTGTTGTTCACGTAAAGGTGCCAGGCTTTGACCAATCTGATAAATCTCATCCGCACTCATCGACATGGGTAAGGAAATTTCTACCACGGGAATGTTGGCATCTGGATACATATGTAGCAGCGGCATCCATACCCCATGATCACGCGGACGAGTACTGTTGGCATGTGCAGAAAAGCCGGCATTGGCCAGCAAGCCTAAGACTTTCTCGGCCAATTCAGGATTTCCCGGTGCAGGGTAGCGTAATTGATAAAGTTCAGGCGGGAAACCACGAAAATCATGCCAGGTTTCTGGGCGAATTGCGCTACTGACTTCCAACGCATCACTTTCCCAATGCGCAGACATCACAATAATCGCTTCTGGGCGTGGCAGATTTTCGCTCAAACGATGCAAGGCAGGACCCACTTGCTCAGGATTCAGCGCCAGCATAGGAGAGCCATGAGAAATAAATAAGCCGGGCAACGTTTGTAAGTTCATAAGTCAAACCACATCTGGAAAGATGCCTCAATAATGCATGAAAAATAGAAATAAGAGCAGGAGATATTATTCAACAAAACGTTGCATATAAAGAACGCTTCAGCAAAATCATTAGCCTGCCCGATGATAAGGATGGTTGTTATTGATGCTCATGGCACGATAAAGCTGCTCGATCAGCATGACACGTACCAGTGGATGCGGCAGGGTTAACTTGGAAAGTGACCAGTGCCATGCAGCAGCTTTACGCACGGCTTCTGAGTGACCATCCGGCCCGCCAATCGCAAGTGCTACATCATTGCCTTCCAGCATCCAGCCTTTCATGGTTTCAGCCAGTTTTTCGGTACTGAATTCACGTCCGCCCACTTCAAGCGCAATCAGGGTTTCATTCTGCTTGAGCGCATTTAAAATACTGTCGCCCTCAATATTACGGTATTTCAGAATATCCGCTTCAGAATCATTTTTCCCGCGCTTGGCCATCGGCAGTTCAATAATCTGGGTCTGTACAAAAGGCTGAATACGTTTGAAATAATCTTCAAAACCAGTCAGCACCCACGCTGGCATTTTTTGACCAATGGTCAGGATACGGATTTTCATACAGACAGATCAATAATTGGATACCTCATTATAACGATCAAACAACATGAAGTTGAGCAGGGAAACAAATTGAAATTGAAATGAGAGATTTAGTGTTGCTTTAATGTCCGTAGTTCAAGTATCCGCTTGATAAAGGAATGGAATAATAATAAATGCGGAACAGTGTCATGATAAAAGGATGTTGTACTGTGCTGCTGTTACTGATAGGCCTCATGGGGCCTAGTCTCTGTGCAGCCAATTCGAGCAAAAATGCTCAGGTCTCTCATCTGGAATTATTTTTTAGCCAGATCATGAGTGTCGATGAATACCGAAATTATAAAAATCTGAAAGAGCTGAACCGGGTGTCTGCCTGGATTAAAGGGCAGATGCAGCGCTTTGGCATCCCATGCCAGTTTCAGGTTTATGTAGTCAATAACCTGAGTTACCGAAATGTCATCTGTAGCTTGGATACTAAAGCCAAAACCAAAATGGTGATGGGAGCGCATTATGATGTCTTTAGTACCCGAAACGGTGCTGATAATAATGCCTCAGGAGTAGCGGGTTTACTTGAAACCGCAAGATTACTGGCCCTGCAAAAAGCCAAGCTCAAACATGATGTCGAATTTGCTTTCTATACCCTTGAAGAGCCGCCTTTTTTCAAGACAGAACATATGGGTAGTTATATGCATGCCAAATCTTTAAAAAAGCAGAAGCAGAAAATTAAGGGCGTGGTGATTCTGGATTCGATTGGCTATTTTGATGAACATCAGGTGCAGAGCTATCCCGTCGGATTAAAATGGATTTATCCACGACATGGTAATTTCATTGCAACGATCGGGCATTTAGCATCGACTGGCCTGACTGGAGATTATTGTGCTGCTATGCAGCGTTTTAACCGTCTGGAGTGTCAGCGTTTTGTCAGCCCAAGTTTTGCTCAGGATATGAATTTTTCTGGTTATCTGAATTATGCCAAATTCAACTATTCGACCATGCTGATTACCGATACTGCGAGTTATCGTAATCCTTATTACAATACCGAATTGGATACTTTAGACAAGCTTGATCTGAACAAGATGACTCATGTGGTGGATGGGCTGGTTGATATGGCACTACAGCCATAACTCAATTGCTTTATTTAATAACTCAATAAAAAACCCTGCCGAAGCAGGGTTTTTTATACGAAGCATCAGGTCTTAATGACGCGCTGCTTTCGCTTCTTCTTTGGTTTTCACAATCGGTGCTTTAACCAGAGCTTTTGGCAAAGAAGTCAATGCCAGCGGTAAAATCTCATCAATCGATTTTACTGCTTTAATCTCTAGACCTTCTTTGACATTTTCTGGAATTTCCGCCAGGTCACGTACGTTTTCCTGTGGAATGAACACCAACTTGATGCCACCACGATGGGCTGCAAGCAGTTTTTCTTTCAAACCACCGATACGCAATGCACGGCCGCCCAGACTGGTTTCACCTGTCATCGCGATATCCGGACGAATCGGGATACCTGTGAAAGCAGATACTAATGCTGTAGTCAAAGCCAAACCTGCTGATGGACCATCTTTCGGTGTTGCGCCTTCAGGTAAATGCACATGCACGTCGGTTTCTTCAAAGCGCGAGGCTTCGATGCCGAGTTCATCCGCACGGGTACGCACTACAGTCATCGCAGCGGTAATCGATTCTTTCATGACATCGCCAAGAGAACCGGTGGTAATGAACTTGCCTTTACCTGGGACTGCTGCAACTTCAATAGTTAGTAATTCACCACCGACAGAAGTCCAAGCCAGACCATTTACACGGCCGATTTGTGCTTCTTCTTCCGCCATTCCATAGTCAAATTTATGTGGACCCAAGTAATCTGGAAGATTTCCTGCTGTCACTTCAACCTGAAGATTTTTAGCTTTCTTGCTAACCGCTTCTTTTACCACTTTACGTGCAATTTTTGACACTTCACGTTCAAGGTTACGTACACCGGCTTCACGCGTATAACGACGCACGATGTCACGAATTGCTTCTTCATGCACGGTCAACTCTTTGGCACGTAGACCATTGTTCTTGATGGCTTTAGGAACAAGGTAGCGGTCCGCAATATTGACTTTCTCTTCTTCGGTATAACCCGGAAGACGAATCACTTCCATACGGTCTAGCAGGGCCTCAGGAATGTTCATGCTGTTTGCGGTACAGATAAACATTACTTCAGACAGGTCCAGATCAAGATCCAGATAGTGATCGCTGAACTTGTTGTTCTGTGATGGATCAAGTACCTCAAGCATCGCAGAAGCCGGATCGCCACGGTAGTCTTGCGCCATCTTGTCGATTTCATCGAGCAAGAATAACGGGTTTTTTACGCCCACTTTAGTCAATGACTGCACAATTTTACCTGGCATCGCACCGATATAGGTACGACGGTGACCGCGAATTTCGGCTTCGTCACGTACGCCGCCCAGCGCCATACGCACGAACTCACGACCAGTCGCCTTGGCAATCGATTCACCGAGTGAAGTTTTACCCACACCTGGAGGACCAACCAGACACAGAATCGGACCACGCAATTTTTTCACGCGTGACTGAACTGCCAGATATTCCACAATGCGATCTTTGACATCGTCCAGACCATAGTGGTCTGCATCCAGAATTTCCTGTGCTTTGTTCAGGTTAATGCTGACTTTGCTGGCTTTATTCCACGGTGTATCCAGAATCACTTCCAGATAGTTGCGTACCACAGCAGCTTCGCTCGAAGCAGGCTGCATCGCTTTTAATTTACGGAATTCAGCTTCTGCTTTTTTACGTACATGCTCAGGCAAATCTGCTTCAGCAAGACGTTTTTCAATTTCAGCGACATCATCTTCCGCGCCGCCGTTCATATCAGAAAGCTCGCGCTGAATGACTTTCATTTTTTCATTCAGGAAGTATTCGCGCTGGTTCTTTTCCATCTGACGTTTAACAGAATCATGCAGGGTTTGCTCGATCTGTTGTTCTTCAGACTGTTGCAATAGATAAGTCATCAGCTCAGTCAAATGTGCTTCGAATTCGTCATGTTCCAGGAATTTCTGTTTGACATCAATATTTAATGGAACACGGGTTGCGACGAAGAACAATAACTGTAATAGATCTTCAATTTTGTTGGCTGCGGTGATCAGTTCACGCGCATTACGAAGTTTCGCTTCTGCATATTGAGCGAAAAGCGCACGTAATTCCTGCAAGCGCACAGCTTGGGTGTCTGCATCGACGCTCACCGTCATTGGGCTGAGTTCATGCTCTGCTGTCAGATACTCAGTTTCGTCAATGATGGTTTTCAGCTTGGCACGGTGCAGGCCTTCGATCAGGACTTTAATACAGTTTTCATCATTTTCGTGATTCACAACTTGCACAATCTTCGCGACAGTACCGTATTGATATAAATTGTCGTGATCAATTTCTTCTGTAAGCGAATCTTTTTGCGCAACTACAAATACTAGATTGTCACTGTTACGAGCCACATCAACTGCATTGATCGATTTTTCACGACCGACAAACAGCGCAATTTGCATATGCGGATAAACCACCACATCACGCAGCGCCAAAAGGGGTAGTACACTTGGAACCTGAGGCTCTAAGGTTTCTTGATTCATAATAATTTCAGACATGAGCACTCCTAATGAGTGACAACGGTGTTGCCATGCTTTTAATAGTGATGGGTAATTTTAAAAATACAAGGGCAGTTAAGATTAAATTGTATGAAAAATGACTAATTATGTGATTTTAAAGTAGTTAGCAAGGATAAAATTGCAAAATTAACGTTTGAACTTTATAAAAACTGTCGGGGTGATTAAAGCATCAAGGGGCTGATCCCATGTTTCACGTTTTAACGGCTGTGCCAGCAGTTGAAAGTCATGCGCCAGCCCCAGACGGAATGGACGCCCAGGTGCAGAAGCCAAGGTACGATCATAAAAACCGCCGCCCATACCAATCCGTGTGCCCGAAGTATCACAGGCCAATAGTGGCATGAGCAATAAATCCAGTTTGGAAACATGTACACCACGGGTGCTCATGGGCTCTCGCATACCCAGCCGATGATGGGCAAAGCGCTTGTTATGGTATTGGTGCTGGGTGATCCGAATCCAGACCAGCTGCTGATTCATGTCGCAAATCGCTGGTAGATACACCTGTTTGCCCAGTTTAAAACAGCGTTCAATAATCGATTGGGTCTGAATCTCCCCAAAAGCATGCAAATACAGGCCAATACGTTGGGCATGAATAAATTCTGGACTGCGGATCAGGCGGTTTAAGACTTTTTGTGCGGACTGCCTTTGCTCAAATTTAGAGAGATGACGACGCGTTTTACGAAGGTATCTTCTTAATTCCTGAATGGTCATAGGGCAAAAAGCATATGCAACAAAATTGTGCTCTAGTCTAAGTGGGAATTCTGGAAAAGTAAAAAATAATTATGAGCTGCAATTTTATATTATTCCATATCTGGTTATTTAAATTCGGCTAATTTTGCCAGCAGTCTCAAAGTTCAAAAACTGAAAAAGTATTTATATCACTAATTTTTTTAATATCTCGAAACGGTCAATTCATTTTCTTTGATTCACGATTTTCCAAGCAATCCATCGTTCAGTGACAAACTCTGGAAACGCATCAGTTTAAGCACTTTGAAACAGCTTTCGATCAATAAAAATACAATTCTAAAGTAGGTTTATTCTGTTTTTTGGTGAAAGATAGACAAGGGATCATATGACTATTCTCGACTGATATATGAAACACATTGTGCTTAGGCAGAGCGTGTAAGACCTAAATCAATGGAGATTGAACATGATGAATATTGCGAAGAACACCATCTGCCTTTGGTACGATGACGATGCCGAAGGTGCAGCACGATTTTATGCAGAAACCTTTCCAGACTCCTCAGTTGGCGCGATCAATCTTGCACCCGGAGATTATCCCTCCGGAAAAGAAGGCGATGTTATCACCGTTGAATTTACGGTGATGGGCGTTGCCTGCATTGGACTGAATGGTGGCCCTGACTTTCAACACAATGAAGCATTTTCATTTCAGGTGGCGACTGAAGACCAAGAAGAAACAGACCGTTACTGGAATGCCATTATTGGCAATGGTGGTCAGGAAAGTGAGTGTGGATGGTGTAAAGACAAGTGGGGCATTTCCTGGCAGATTACGCCAGTGGTCCTCATCAACGCCTGTAACAGTCTTGACCGCGCTGCGGCCAAGCGCGCATTTAATGCGATGATGACCATGAAAAAAATTGACATCTCCGTGATCGAAGCGGCATTTCATGGTTAAGCGCCAAAGATATTGTCTTTCATTCGAGTTGATATTGCTGTGTAGCGCAATTTCACTGCAATAGTTAAATCTTCTCCTTTCTTTTTATCAACTTAAATTATCCCTCAACTCTATAAGGATCCGTTACAAAAATTTCAGATCAATCCAACTTGATTTGAACCTAAATCCAATTTCTTCATGATGATTCAAGGAGAATGTGCCATGAATTTTCCTCAATTACTGTTTATGGCGGGATGGGTCGCCCTGTCTGCACCTGCCGCTTTAGCCGTTGAACCGCCCATGTCGGGCAAAGCTAGCTCAGGTGCAGCTTCCTCTGCCGCCGATAAGAAAGCCATTGCAAGTGCCATGACTGCCGCACCTAAAAAAGTAGCCGCTGCGGCCACGATTGTCGCTGTCGGTGCAGATGGCAAAATGCGTACCTTGCGCAAGGGCAATAATGGGTTTACCTGTATGCCTGATAATCCGACTACGCCAGGTCCAGACCCAATGTGTATGGATCAGGCCGCTCTAGAATGGGCAGAGGCCTGGATGGGACATAAACCGCCCACAGTCGGGAAAGTAGGCTTTATGTATATGCTGGCAGGTGGTACGGATGCCAGTAATGTCGATCCCTATGCCAAGAAGCCTACTGCGGGCAATCATTGGGTCAAAACGGGTCCCCATGTCATGATCGTCGGTGCTGAAGCTCGTTTCTATGATATGTATCCTAAGCATACGCAACCGGATACCGCTGTGCCCTATGTCATGTGGTCTGGGACGCCTTATCAGCACTTAATGATTCCTGTGAAGTAATGAATCACCGCAATGACAAATGCACACTGATTCAACCTTTCAATTCGGATATTTAATACACTCAATTTTTATGACTGTCCTAAGCTACAAATAAAATAGTTCACTTAGAAGCTCATCAACAGATGGGCTTTTATATGAGTATTGCAAAAGTTGAAATAATGCAGATCATGCAATATGAGTTCCAGAATAATTTTTGCACTGAATTGAAAACAGCCTGAACCAAAAACAATCATCTAACGAAATTCTCCCTAATTTATACATCTTAAATTTTATTAAAATATTGAAAATAATATAGAAAATTAAACTGGCATAAGTTCTGCATAACTGTATTCAAACTTGGATACAAGAATGGATACAGAATGCTTCATCAGAAAATGATCGGCTGGACAGTCCGAAAATGGCGCGATGCCGATCAGCCAAAACATCTTCAACTGAATCATCTTGCTCAACGCACTACCCATGTTGAGGTGGGTGAACTTGTCTGGATTCCGGTTGCGAATGCTGCACCTCTTCAAGCAAAAAACGATGCATTTAAAAAAGCTGTATTTGCGGACGGTATGTATCAAAGGCTACGACACAGAGCAGCGAACATAGTCGATAGCGGCTTTATATACAGCAGCTGAATCAGAAAACAACGAAATAGACCCATTCAGCAGATTCAAAAAATAGAGAGAATAAAAGGGGATTCACATGTTTAAAACTGTACTGATTGCAAATCGCGGCGAAATTGCTGTTCGTGCCATTCGCACATTAAAAAAAATGGGTATAACCAGTATAGCCGTCTATTCAGAAACGGACCGTTATGCACAGCATGTGATTGATGCAGATATTGCAGTGTCCTTAGAAGGTACCAAACCGAGTGATACCTATTTAAGTATTGAAAAGCTGATTGCCGCAGCCAAGAATACCGGGGCCGAAGCAATTTTCCCAGGTTATGGTTTTCTGTCAGAAAGTGCTGACTTTGCCCGTGCCTGCGAAGCAAATAATATTGCTTTCATGGGGCCAACACCGGAGCAGATTCTGGAATTCGGCTTAAAACACAGGGCGCGTGAACTTGCCGCAGCTGTCAATGTACCCATGACTCCCGGTACAGGTCTGCTAAATAGTCTGGATGAAGCCTTAACTGAAGCTGAAAAAATTGGCTATCCGGTTATGCTTAAAAGCACAGCAGGCGGTGGCGGAATTGGCTTGACCCGTTGTGATAATGCAGAAGCACTTCAGGAGGCCTATGAAAGTGTAAAACGTCTGGGCGAACAGTTCTTTAAAGATGCCGGAGTATTTTTAGAGTGCTTTATCGGTCGGGCCCGTCATGTCGAAGTTCAGATTTTTGGAGATGGACAGGGACAGGTAGTGGCTTTGGGCGAACGCGACTGTTCACTGCAGCGCCGTAATCAGAAGGTTGTGGAAGAAACACCAGCGGCACAGTTACCTGAAGCAACCCGTCAAAAATTGTATCAGGCGGCAGTTGAACTGGGCAAATCGGTGGAATATCGCAGTGCCGGTACGGTTGAGTTTATTTACGATGCAGCACGTGACGAGTTTTATTTCCTTGAAGTGAATACCCGTTTGCAGGTGGAGCATCCGGTGACTGAAATGGTGACCGGTTTAGACCTGATTGAATGCATGTTGAAAGTTGCAGCAGGTGATACTCTGGATTGGAAGCATCTAAGCAGTATTCAGCCTCAAGGTGCAGCGATTGAAGTACGCATCTATGCCGAAGATCCAGTTAAGAATTTCCAGCCGAGTCCAGGGATTTTGACCGATGTCTTTTTTCCGGAAAATGTCCGGGTTGATACCTGGGTGAGTACCGGAACTGAAATTTCCCAATACTTTGACCCGATGATTGCCAAGATTATTGTGCATGCTGAAGATCGTGATACTGCTATTCGTACGCTTAAATCGGCTTTGGCTGAAACTCGCCTCAATGGCATTAGTACCAATCTGGATTATGTGCATACTGTTATTTCAGATCCGCGTTTTGAGCAAATGCAGATCTGGACACGCATGCTGGATGATTTCAAATATGTGCCGAATGTGATTGAGGTGATTCAGCCGGGTACACAAAGTTCAATTCAGGATTATCCGGGTCGCGTCGGGTATTGGGATATTGGTGTACCGCCTTCAGGCCCAATGGATGATTATGCCTTCCGGCTGGCCAATAAGATTGTCGGGAATGCCGAGGCCGCCGCCGGGTTTGAATTTACCCTGCAAGGTCCGACCCTCAAGTTTCATGCAGACAATATCATTGCTTTAACTGGCGCACCTTGTCCAGTAACTTTGGATGAGGACGCCGTAAATTTCTGGCAGCCTATTCAGGTAAAAGCAGGACAAACCCTAAAAATCGGACAGGTTGAATCTGGATGCCGGACCTACCTGGCTGTACGAAATGGTCTGAATGTGCCGGAATATCTGGGTAGCCGTTCTACCTTTGCTTTAGGTAATTTTGGTGGACATGCAGGCCGAGTGTTACGGGCTGGTGACATGATTAAGATGGTGAATCCTGAGCTGCCGGCCGATGGTCTACCTTTAGCGATTGCAGAACCTGAAGTTTTGGCAACAGATCTGATTCCAAGTTATGGCAAGGAATGGGAAATTGGTGTGCTCTATGGTCCGCATGGTGCTCCTGGTTTCTTTAAAGCTGAATATATTGAGGAGTTTTTTGCATCGAGCTGGAAAGTGCATTTTAACTCGAACCGGTTGGGTATCCGTTTAACCGGACCGACGCCAAGCTGGGCGCGTGAAAATGGTGGTGAAGCAGGATTACATCCATCCAATGTACATGACTGTGAATATGCCATTGGTGCGATTAACTTTACCGGTGATTTCCCCGTAATTCTTGCCAAAGATGGTCCGAGCCTGGGTGGTTTCGTTTGTCCGGTGACCATTGCCAAAGCTGAACTCTGGAAAATTGGTCAACTGAAAGCCGATGACACAATTAGCTTCTATCCAATCTCGGTAGAACAGGCTAATGCGCTGGAGCGGCAGCAAATTGAAACCCTCCAAAACTTTGCCAAGGCAGAGATGACCCACGAGGCTGAAGTTGTTGCAGTTCAGGCAGAAAGTATCCTAGCATTGCGTGAAGCTACGCCAGATGCACCAAAAGCTGTATATCGTCAGGCAGGTGACAGTTATATCTTACTGGAATATGGTGACAACGTACTGGATTTGGCCCTGCGCCTGCGCGTACACCGCTTGATGCAACTGATCCGTGAAGCTGAGCTTGACGGTATCCTGGAATTGTCACCTGGTGTGCGGTCCCTGCAAATTAAATATGATGGTCTGCGTTTGAGCCAACAACAACTTATTTACTTCCTACTTGGTCTTGAAGAACAGATGGGTGATTTACGTGACATTAAAATACCTTCAAGAATTATCCATTTACCCATGGCCTTTGAGGACTCAGCGACTCTAGGTGCGGTGGAACGTTATCAGGAAAGCGTCTGTGCCACAGCCCCCTGGCTTCCGAATAATATTGATTTTATTCAGCGGATTAATGGTTTAAGTCACCGCCAGCAGGTCAAGGACATCATTTTTAATGCCAATTATCTGATTTTAGGGCTAGGTGATGTATATCTGACTGCACCTTGTGCAGTGCCCATTGATCCGCGCCACCGTTTACTGAGTTCCAAATATAATCCGGCCCGTACTTTTACCGCTGAAGGTACAGTCGGGATTGGTGGCATGTATATGTGTATTTATGGCATGGACTCACCGGGTGGCTATCAGTTGATTGGCCGTACCGTACCGATCTGGAATAAGTTTAAAAAGAACAAGCAGTTTGGCGATCAGCAATGGTTCTTACGCTTTTTTGACCAGATTAAATATTATGAGGTCACTGAGGCCGAACTGGATCAGTTCCGTGCTGATTTCGCCCATGGTCTGGCAGAAATCAAAATTGAGGAATGCGAGTTTGACTTTGCAGCATATCAGGATTTCCTTGCTGCAGAACAGGACAGTATTGCTGCTTTTAAAGCGCAGCAGCAGGCTGCTTTTAGTGCCGAGGTAGAGCGCTGGAAAGACGAGTTTGATGCACCTGTAGAAATAGAAGTGCTGCAGGATGATACCGATTACAGCCAGTATGTCCCTCTCAACGCCTCTATGACCGGCAATATCTGGAAGATTTTTGTAGAAGCCGGGCAGATTGTGAAAAAAGGCGACACGGTGGCCATCATCGAGGCCATGAAAATGGAGCTGCCGGTCTATGCTGACGATGATGGCATTGTCAAAGCCATTATCTGCCGTTCTGGTCAGACCGTGCATAGTGGTGAGCCACTGGTCTATATGGAGTAATGGATTGAGCCATGACTATTGTTCGCAATCCAAGTACTAAAGCGACAGGAAAAAGCTCAGACAATCTGTCTGAGCTGGTTTTCCAGAAAATTAAAAATGACATTTTTGACTTTAAGCTGATGCCGGGAGAGCGCTTTACCGAATCGGAAATTGCTGAAAGCTATGCCGTAAGCCGTACACCCATCCGGCAAGCTTTGTATCGCTTGCAGCAGGAAGGTTATGTCGAGGTGCAGTTTAGAAGTGGCTGGAAGGTTCGGTCACTAGACTTTAAAGTTTATGAAGAACTGTATGATCTGCGGATTTTATTGGAAGGTTATGCAGTCGAACAACTTTGTCAGATGCCCAAAGACCAGTTGCAGGTTGCTCTGGCTGTTTTGATTCAAACCTGGTGTATTCAACCAGAACAATATATCTATGATCTCAGGCGGTTATCTGTAGAAGATGAAGCATTTCATTGTCATTTGGTATTGGCAGCCGGCAATGCAGAAATGGCAAAAATTCACAGTGAGATCAGCGAGAAAATTCGCATCATACGCCGTCTGGATTTTTCCAAGGATTATCGGGTTACAGCTACCTATGCCGAACATCAACAGATTTTAAAGGCGCTGCTTGCCCAAGATGCAGTCTCCTGTCTTTCTATATTAGAGGCTCATATTCGACTCAGCCGTAATGAGGTAAAAAAAATTACTTTGGAAATGTTGTCGTGTTGTCCTGGGTAAGTTAGTCAGAATAAATTCATGTTTACAGCAAGAAAAACATCAGACCTGATTCAAAATTGATAACCAATTCATAACCAGAAAAAACAAGAATCAGCTAGTGGCATCGCTTGTAGTTTCTTAAAGTTAAGTCGAGGATAATAATAACAAAGAGATAAAAATGCTTATTCAGCACATACGACTTTTAGTTGCTTGTACCGCCTGTGCATCTTTCTTGGCTATGACAGGATGTACGATGCCTTCCAAGTCGCCTATCAATGACAGTTATGGTTCCCAGCCACATTTGCCCAAACCAAAATCAAGCTTGCTGCCTACGGTCAATATTGCGCCTGCTAAAGGTTGGCCTGAAGGTAAAATGCCGACAACAGCGACAGGTTTAAAAGTTCAGGCATTTGCCAAAGGGTTGCAGCATCCGCGCTGGCTGTATGTATTGCCGAATGGTGATGTACTGGTGGCTGAAACCGATGCACCGCCTAAGCCCGATGACAGCAAAGGGATCAAAGGCAAAATCATGAAATGGGTAATGCAGCGTGCCGGGTCATCTCATCCCAGTGCCAACCGCATCAGTCTACTTCGCGATAGCAATGGAGATGGGGTGGCTGAACAAAAAACCGTATTTTTACAGAATCTCAATTCTCCATTTGGCATGGCGCTAGTCGGTAATATGTTGTATGTGGCGAATACTGATGCCCTGATGCGTTTTCCTTATCAGAACGGTGCGACTCAAATTACAGCAACTGATACCAAGATGCTGGATTTACCGGCAGGTCGTTTAAACCATCACAGGACCAAAAATGTTATTGCCAATCCTGCCGGAAGCAAACTCTATATCACGGTGGGTTCCAACAGTAATGTCGCTGAAAATGGCTTAGAGCAAGAGCAGGGCCGGGCACTGATCATGGAATTTGACATAGCCAGTGCTCAAGCGCGACCTTTTGCCACCGGACTGCGTAATCCGAATGGCATGGATTGGCAACCTAAGAGCGGCACACTTTGGACAGTGGTGAATGAACGTGATGAGCTCGGTAATGATCTGGTTCCTGATTACCTGACCTCTGTCAAAGAAGGTGCTTTTTATGGCTGGCCCTATAGTTATTATGGCCAACATGTAGATACACGGGTCAAACCGCAAAAACCTGCCCAGGTTGTGCGGGCAATTCCACCGGATTATGCATTGGGCAATCATACAGCTTCATTGGGCTTGGCCTTCTATAGGGCAGACCTGATGCCTCAATATCGAAACGGTGCGCTGATTGGCCAGCATGGTTCATGGAACCGCAAACCGCACAGTGGCTATAAAGTGATTTTTGTTCCCTTTCAGAATGGGCAACCGATGGGCCCACCTCAAGATGTCTTGACTGGATTTTTAAGTGATCAGGGCGATGCATATGGGCGACCGGTCGGTGTGGCGGTAGATTCTTCAGGTGCCATTTTGGTTGCTGATGATGTCGGTGATGTGATTTGGCGAGTATCACCCTTGTGTACACCAGCTGCAGTAAGTAAATAAAGGTTTAGGGATTCAGGATTTTATTCGGATCTGAATCTGTGGAAAGTAAAAGTTAAAGCAAAGACTGTTTCATTCAAACGTCAATATTTTGATTGAAAATATGCAAAGACTAGCGGATTTAAAATAATTTTTAAGCTTCATTTAAGCTGGCTGAATTAGGCTTTCAGGATATTTTTACGCGGGATTACAGCATGTACAGAGATTCTGCTGATCCCATTAAAAATTATCTAAACCTAAGTACCAGTTTTAAGTGCGGCTAAAAACTGGATATAAAAATTTAAAATATCGCAAAAAGAGGATTTTAAGAATGAAATCAATTGTTGCATTTATTTTCCCTTGGTCATTATTTATGACCCTTCATCGACCAGCCGAAGCCACAGTATGCTTAATGCTTCAGATTTCGATTTTAGGCTGGATTCCTGCTGCAATCTGGGCCATGCATACTTTATATCGGGATAAAATAGCCTGAAAATAGGAAAATAAGTTACTGAAAGATTGTTTGATTTTGACGGAAGTAATTAAAGCCCTATCTTTTTTATAGCTAAAGATTTTTTTTCATTCCAGATGATGAATACATCAATAAAATGAATCTAGAGGAATGTTCGAGAGAAATACTACAAAATTAAAATAAGAGGAAATTCAGGAAAAATTATAATTATATTTTGAAAACGAAATTGAAGTACTCCGAAGATGCCGCTGCATGTGTCGTTACCCTGAACCCGATGAGTTCAAGGAGGATGCGACGTATACTTGCTGGGTTTCCCATACGAAGATGGGCATACACTCTAAATATACAGAACACACCCATAAGTGTTAGTATCGGCAGGGGAATAGACCCGCTGGCGAACACCTCAGAGTTAAGTTAATTATAAACAATAATCCCGGTGTGGCAACTCTATGCTGTTCATGAACTGTAAACAGTTCGGTCGAATGTCCGAAGTTTAAACAGAATTCGAGATTATTCAGTCAGTTCTTCAACTTCTTCTAAAATAGTTTGTAACAAACGTTCGCAATGTGCATATTGTTGCAGGGATCTGTTCATATTCAAGACCTCCTGCATCAGCTCAAGTGCCACCATAATAATCAGCTTGCTAGGTTCCATGCGTGGCGCTTTACGGCGAAATTCATCATATTTGTCATTTAATAACTGTGCTGCACGTTCTAATTCTTCCTGCTTGTCAGGGGTAGAAGCCAGACGGAAACTATGCCCCAATACTCTGAGATCAATTGCAATTTGTTCACTCATGATGAGGCTTCCTCATTCACTTCAGTCGGATGGGCCAGTTGTTGAATTTCCTGTGCGTGATGATCCTGCGCAGTACCGAGAATCGCCAGACGTTGAATAATCGCTTCAACCTTGGCTTTGGCATTTTCATTTTTCTGGGTTAAACGTTCAGATTCCTGAGTCAGACGTTGAATTTCCTGCTGGGCATGACGCTGTTCAAGGATCATCTTTTCCTTAACCACACGCAGTTCATTCCGTTCAGCCAGAATTTCCTGAAAACGGTTTTTCAGATCGGTACAACTTTTTTCCAGACGGCCATAACGGTCTGCTAGTGCAGTTGCATCATTATTAAGCAGTTGAAACTGGGCACGAGAATCCGTCAATTGTTCTGTCAGATTTTCATTTTCTTGTTGTTTTTGCGCAATCACGCTGTTCTTTTGTTCAATTTGCTGTTGATGTTGCATCATTGAAGAGTCTTGCTCTTCGCGCAAACTGGAATTTTCACTTTCAAGCCGTGCAAGTCGCGTTTTTAACACGCCGATCTGCACTTGTAGACGCTGTAATTCTTCTAACATATCGAGGTCGCACAGTGTTGCAAACAAAGGTAATATATAAGCAGTATAAAGATTGGATAAACGAATGCAAGACGATATTTCAGGTTGGACCGAATGGCACCGCAATTTTTCTTCAATTGAGGAAATTTCTAGCCCTAGCGAACTACATGGTTTGCTCACGGGCATTGTTTGTGTCACCCAGGCGCCAAGCAGTAAAGAGTGGTTACAGATTTTAGAAACACTGGATGTACCTGAACTGGATGCCGAAGCATTAGAGTTATTGACGGGCGAAGCTGAAGATGTGTTCCATGCACTGTCTGAAGATGAGCTGGATTATTTACCTTTGCTGCCTGATGATGACCATGTGCTTTCAGAACGCGTACAGGCTCTGGCGGACTGGTGTGCCGGCGTGGTCTTAGGTTTCGGACTGGCTTCAGGACATATCCGTCAGGATGAAGTTGAACTGATTGAGCATTTACAAGATGTAGCCGCAGTTGAATTTGAAGACTCGGACGATGACGCCGAAGGTGAAGAAAGCTATCAGGAATTGTACGAATTTGTGCGTCTGATTCCTGTCAGTCTGTCTTTAGGGCGTAAAAAGGTCGAAGTTGAAGAAACGCCACTCTTACAGCAATTTAGTCAAAAAAATCAGCCTAAAGCCGCTGTTACAGAAGCGCAAAGTGTGGTCGAGATTTTCTCGCCTAAACGTCCAAGCTGATGAAATGCTGAGGTGAACCGTCACCTGCTTGAAATCAGGCATATATTTTGCTGTTTACAGTGGAATCTATAGTCTGATTTCAAGACTATATTCTAAATACAAGTATCGATCGATAAGAAGTAAGGTGTAATGAAGAAATTGACACAGGCAGTTTTTGAGGAACGTCGCGCAATCCTCGCAGGGGAAATCGGTTTACGCAGTATCGCGATTATCGCGACCAGTCCGGTAGCAATGCGTAACCGTGATGCAGATTATAAATACCGCGCAGACAGTAGTTTCTTCTATTTAACCGGATTTGCGGAACCTGAAGCTGTGGCTGTGATTGAAACCTTTGACACTGAAGAAGAAGGCTATAGCTACAGTTTGTTCTGTCGTGAACGTAACCGTGAAATGGAAATCTGGAATGGCTACCGCGCGGGTATTGATGGGGCTATTCAGGATTATGATGCAGATGAAGCCTATGCAATTGATCTGCTGGATGAAGAAATCTTAGAAAAGTTACAAAATAAAGATCAGTTATTTTATCGCATTGGACAGCATGCAGAGTTTGATGCGCGTGTCGCCAAATGGATTGCAGCTGCAACTGGTGAAAGTCGTCGTGGTACTTCTGCGCCAGCGCAAGTAATTCAGCTGGATCGTATTGTCGATGAAATGCGTCTACATAAAGATGCAAATGAAATTGAATTGATGCAGATTGCTTCCGATATTTCTGCTGATGCACATACTCAGGCGATGCTAGCAGTACGTCCGGGCATGATGGAATATGCACTGGAAGCCGAACTGAATTATGTTTTTGGCAAAAATGGCGGTGTGCCGGCTTATAACAGTATTGTCGGTGGCGGTGAGAATGCCTGCATCCTGCACTATGTAGAAAATGACAAAGAACTCAAAGATGGAGATTTGGTCCTGATTGATGCTGCAGCTGAATATCAGTTCTATGCTTCAGACATTACCCGTACCTTTCCGGTAAATGGTAAATTCAGTCCGGAACAGAAAGCCTTATATAAGGTAGTACTGGATGCTCAAATCGCTGCGATCAATGCCGTGCAAATTGGTAACTCGTATAAAGAACCGCATAATGTTGCGGTGCGCATCTTGGTGCAGGGTTTGCTCGATCTTGGCTTGATGCAGGGTAATATCGACGAGATTATAGAAAAAGAAACTTTTCGTCAGTTCTACATGCATGGTACCGGACATTGGCTCGGTATGGATGTGCATGATGTCGGTGCTTATAAGGTTGATGGTGAATGGCGCTCGTATGAAGAGGGTATGATCGTGACCGTTGAGCCGGGTCTTTACATCGCGCCTGATGATGAAACAGTCGATGCCAAATGGCGTGGAATTGGCATCAGGATTGAAGATGATGTGGTGGCCACTGCAAATGGTCCGCTGGTTTTAACTGCAAAAGTCGTCAAAACGGTAGAAGAGATTGAGGCGTTAATGGCGAAAGCCCGCGCTGCTTAATTTGAAAAAAATACAGAAAGCTGGTCGCGAGATCGACTTTTTTATGACATTTCTATGCCGTTTTAAACAAGAATTTCTAGCTATTTTGCATCTATCAAAAAAGTGATTTAGCTTACGTTTATATCGAACAAGTCAAATAAAACTAACCTAAATAAAATTTACAGCTTAAAAATTGACAGGAAGTCAACACAGAAAATCCGTTTTTAGCATCAAAGCTACATATTAAATGGGCTGAGATTCTCATACTTTCTCTGATCCTTAAATAAACTTAAATAAGAGCAGGAGAACACTTATGAGATTAAATACGATTGACTGGATTGCTTATGCTTTAACAATCATTGGTGGCATCAATTGGGGCTTAATTGGTGCATTCGATTTTAATTTGGTCGCTGCGATCTTTGGTGATATGAGCGCCTTATCTCGAATTATTTATGTATTGGTTGGTTTGTCGGCATTGTATCTGATTTATACAGGAACGAAGTTGGGTAAAACAGTACACCATACGGATCACCATACCAATATTGTGCGTTAAGCTAATCTTCTTGGGCGAGTTTCTTGCAAGATAGGATTCATGTCTTCGAGTAACTTGCCGAGAGGATAGAAATAGTGTGGAAGATGAAGAAACCTCGGTAGATTTCCGGGGTTTTTTATTAGGTGTTTATACGTTATTAATAAAATCATCCTCAGATCTATAACAATGCCTGGCTAAAGATTAATGATCACTATCATACAAATAAGATTAGGTTATACATGGTTGGATAAATTTTTTCTAAAAAATATCTGTTAGCGAAAAGATCGAGTTATATTTATATAACTCTCTCAAAATAAGAAATAATATTGATTATAAAATGGGCCTCCTGCTACTGAAAGTGAATCTCAGCTCATTTATAAATGGCTTGATTCACAATTTTATTATTCAGCATTTACCAGCATCAGTATGTATTCAAAATTGTGCGAAGCGAGTAGATCGAGTTATACCAATTTGACTAGGTTTGCGATCGAATCGTATAAGTGCCAAATGAAATAATAACATTCCGTTTTTTAATGCCGAGTTGATAAAAGTGAGTATAAATATTTTAGTTGCTGAATTAAAGACAACTTGGTTGGAGTTAAGAGCATATAAAGTTGGAGATGAATTTTCATTATTCCAAGAGTATTGTGGCGACGTTGAAGCATCAAAATACTTACAACGACAGGTGCATACAACAGTCGGTCAAACTCAGCAGATGTTGCAGAAATGGGCGTTAAGCTATTGGCAGCAACCGATTAAAGGATTTTCATGGGTGATTGCTGAGCGAAAAAGTCATCTGGCAATCGGGTTACTAACGATTATTCAACAGCAAAATAACAGCCTTGAAATTCATTTCGGACTTGGTCCTCGATTTCAGGGGCAGGGCTATATGCTTGAGGCGATGAAAGCGGTGATTCAGTATTTTAGACAATATCTTACATTTAAATCACTAGATACTTTCTGTGATGCAGAACATATACAGGCACACCAAGTGCTGTTAAAGACAGGGTTTGAAATCGTTGAACGGATCAATGCCTATACTGTATTGCCGAAGTTGGGGACTGAAAAGCGCGATGTCTTGGTTTTTCAATATAGGCTGGATCATCATGGAGAAAACTAAATAAAACGAATCATTATAAAAATTTAAAGCCTTGAGGTAAGATAAAACCAGTATACGTTTTATGTAATTCGCCATAGATGCGAATAAACAGATAAGGAAGTAAGCATGCAACAAGAAGTCATCATTGTCGGTGGTGGTATGGTCGGCTTAAGCCTCGCATTGATGTTGGCGAAAATCAATATTGCAGTCAAACTGTTGGAAGCCATTAAATACCCAAATTATGATGATGAAAATCTTGCGCCATATCATTCCAGTTTTGATGCACGTAACAGTGCCTTGTCACGCCGTAGCGTGCAGATCTATCAGGAGCTTGGACTTTGGAATGCCTTGCAAGAACATGCTACCCCAATTCTGGAAGTGAATATTACCGAACAGGGCAGTTTTGGTAAGGCTCGACTGAAAGCCGAACAGGAAAAAGTCGAAAGCTTTGGTCAGGTCATTGAAAATGCCTGGCTCGGTCGTGTACTGCTGACCCAAGTCAAAAAAGAGCCATTGATTGAACTGATTGATGGTGTTCAAGTGACATCCCTTATCCAAGATACAGACTTTGCTTATATCGAAGCTCAGCGTGGTGAATCGTCACTAAAATTACAGTCCAAACTGGTTATTGCCGCCGATGGGCGGGATTCTTTCTGCCGTAAAGCCTTGGGTATTGGTGCGTCAGAACATGATTATGATCAGGTTGCGATTGTGACCACAGTACAAACTTCAAAGCCACATGCTCATGTGGGCTTTGAGCGTTTCAGCCATTTAGGGCCTTTGGCACTTTTACCACTACCGGGTGAGTATCGTCGTTCAGTGGTCTGGCCAGTGAAAAAAGGTACTGAAGGAGAATGGTTGGGGGATGAAAATGACCAGCATTTTCTGGATGCCTTACAGGAAACGTATGGTGATCGTGCCGGAAAATTCCAGAAAACCGGAAAACGGTTCAGTTTTCCATTGTCTCAAGTGTTAGCCGAAAAACAGGCTGTTGGCCGTGTCGTATTGATGGGCAATGCTGCCCATACGATTCATCCGGTCGCTGGTCAGGGTTTTAACCTGTGTATGCGTGATGCGCATGTATTGGTGCGTTACCTGAAAGAACAGCAGGTACAAGGCGCAGACTTGGGCGATGCTGGAATATTACAAGACTATGAAAAATCTCGTCTCAGTGACCAGCAGCGTGTGATCAAGTTCTGTGATTCAGTGGTACGTGGCTTTAGTAACCAGAATCCATTTTTAAAGCTGATGCGTAATACAGGTTTAATCGCTTTTGATACGATTCCTGGCATCAAGCCACTCGTTGCAAATTATGCCATGGGGTTAAAAGCATGAGCTTAAATCAAACTAACGAAATATTAGACGTCGTCATTATTGGTGGTGGGCTGGTTGGTGGACTTACAGCGCTTCTGTTAGCTCAAGGTGGTGTGCAGCCTACAGTTCTGGATGCAGCGCCAATTCTGGATGCAGATAAAACTTTGCGTGTGGCCAATCCGCGTGTTTTGGCTTTAAGTCAGGCAACCATTCACCTGTTAAAAACGGTGGGTGTCTGGGAAAATTTAGTACGCCAGCAGCCTTATACTGGTATGCAGGTGTGGAATAAAAATGGCTATGGTGAAATTAATTTTGGCCAGTCTTCAGAAAAAACACCATCGGTAGAGCAGGCTTTAGGCTCGATGGTGGAGCCCAGCATTCTGAATCTGGCCATTCAGCAAAAGATGCTGGAAAATGTTCAAGATTATAGAACACAAGTCAAAGTCAGCCGTGTTGAACGTGGCGTCGGTGTGTGGATTATTCATCTGGAAGATGGTACTCAGCTCAAAACCAAACTGGTCATTGGTGCAGATGGTGCAAACTCCTTTGTACGTGAGCAAGCTTTCATCGATATTGATGTACTGGACTATAAACAGGCAGGCATCAGTTGTGCGATTAAAACGATTCAGCCTCATCAGTACATGGCGCGTCAGATTTTTCTCGAAACTGGTCCTCTGGCTTTTTTACCTATGGCCAGCCTTAATCCGGAAGAGCAGGGACATTGGCAATCAATTGTCTGGACCTTGCCAGAGGATTATGCCGAAGAATATGCAGCGTTGTCAGATGCTGAATTTACTCAACTCTTGACTCGTGAAAGCCAGCATATGTTGGGTGGAGTCTTAGAGGCGACACCACGTGCCACTTTCCCCTTAAAAGCCCGTGCTGCCCAACAGTATATTCAAGACGGTTTAGCCCTGATTGGAGATGCTGCACATGTAATTCATCCTTTAGCTGGACAAGGGGTGAATATTGGCTGTCTGGATGCTGCCGTGCTCTGTGATGTTTTGCTACATGATCAGGCGCGTGGCGTATGGGCACATGAGCAGACCCTGAAACGCTATGAGCATTGCCGTAAGGGCCAGAATGATGCCATGATGCACAGCATGTCTGCGATTGGTTGGATGGAAACCACATTATTCTTCCCGATGGTTTGGGCACGCAATTTCGGCCTGAAACAGGTAGAAAATCAGCCCATGTTGAAAGATGCATTTATGGCGCAAGCCAATGGTCTGGGTTTACTTAAAGACACACGCTACGCAGCTTAAGACAGAAATGTAAATTTTTTAAACAAACACCAATAAAGAGTAACGATTTTGTTTAAAAAAGATACGATTTTTTGATGTTTGGTACTAGGCGAAGGTCGAAGAGATTGCTAAATTTCACTTAATTCGATACCTGACTTGGAATACCAAGCGAGGGCCATTTTTGGGGAGATGCAAATGACAGACATGAATGATTATGATGACGACGTTGAAGATTCAATCGTTGACGATGATGAAGCAAAAGCAGCTGAAAAAGGCGCAGCAGATAGCACAGAGGTCGTCAATGATACCGATCTTGCAGAAGCTGAAACCTTAACCGTCACTGCAAAGTTAAAGAAACGTCAGGCACTTGAAGACGAAATTGCGGCTTTCCTTGCCAGTGGTGGTCGTATTGTTGAAGTGCCGGCAGATGAATCAGTAGCCAAAGAATAAGTTATTGATTAACTTGTTTCTTATAAAAAACACCACATTCAATGTGGTGTTTTTTTTTGCAAATCCAAACGTAATAGAAAATCTAAAGCAATTAGTCGTTTGCCGAAGTCAGTTCTAAAGCACGTTGATAAGCGACTTTCTTTTTGATTCCGGTTAAATCTGCCGCCAGTTGTGAAGCAGCTTTGACCGAAAGGTCCTGTAATAGGCGATTCAATAATTTATCCAGCTTTTCCTGATCCAGATCTTTTTCTTCGGTGGCACCGCCAATCACCAGAACAATTTCGCCTTTTTGCTGATTGTGATCATTGGCAATGAATTCGACCAGCTCACCCAAGGTCATTTTCTTGATAGTTTCAAAAGTCTTGGTAATCTCACGGGCAAAACCGACCGGACGATCTGCACCGAATACGCTTGCCATATCTTTAACGCAATCCAGAATCCGGTGCGGTGCTTCATAGAAAATTAAAGTTTGGGTTTCATCTTTCAGTTTTTCCAGATTTAGCAGGCGCTGACTTTGTCTGGATGGCAGAAAACCCTCAAAACTGAAACGGTCACTCGGCAAGCCAACTGCACTTAAGGCAGCAATCGCAGCACAAGCACCAGGAACGGGAATCACGCGGATATTATGCGCTTGAGCAGCCCGGACAAATTTAAAGCCAGGGTCGCTAATCAGGGGAGTGCCAGCATCACTGATCAGGGCCATATCTTCGCCATTGAGCAGGCGCTGGATCAGCTGATCGATCTTGTTGCTTTCATTATGCTCATGGCAAGCGGTCAGAGGTGTTTGAATATTAAAGTGTTTAAGCAATTGTGCTGAAGTTCGTGTATCCTCGGCAGCAATAAGACTCACCGACTTTAACACCTGAAGTGCACGATAACTAATATCATCTAAGTGCCCGATTGGAGTCGCAACAACAAATAACTGAGCACTCATAGGTTTCTCCATGTGGAATAAATTGAATAATAAAAAATGGAAGATGAAAAATAAAATATTGGGCTTGTGTTTAGTCAGCTCCATCAGCAGCGTACAAGCAGAAGTGCTGATCATTCTACCCGAATCCGGGCCTTTGGCGCGAGCTGCATCGAGTATCAAACAGGGTTTTCTCAGTGCCTATGCGACTTCCGGGCAGAAAGTTCCATTAAAATGGGTCAATTCCAATCAGAAAAATATCTCCCAGCTACTGAAACAGCATGTCAATAAAAAGACCAAAATGGTGGTGGGTCCATTGGCACGTAGCGATGTGGAACAACTACTCAAGAGCAAACCTAAAGTACGTACCCTCAGCCTGAATGATGTAGCAGGGTCATTACCCCAAGTCTGGCAATTCAGCCTGTCCAAAAAAGAAGATGCTGCTGCCTTAAAAACCTTATTGCACAAAGATGGAATTCAACAGCTGCTGATTTTACGCCAGCCGGGCAGTGAAGCCGAGCATGAACTGTTGCTGATGTCATTGTTCAGTCAAAGTGATCTGAAATTCAAGATCGTGAACAAGGCCCCCATTTTTTTAATACCAAAACAAGGGCTGTTATACCTCGGCAATGCAGAAGGGCTGGCTGCTATTCCCGAATTAAGCCGTAAACGGATGTATACCGTAGCCAATGCGATCAGCGCGCAGCATAGATTGCCGCAAGGAATCAAGTTCTGTGATGTACCTGTACTTTATCTGGCTGACTGGCCAGATGTTGTACAAGCCTATGCCCAAGAACCGGTCAATATGTCCTATCAGCGCCTGATTGCCTTCGGTGGAGATGCGTGGCAGATCACCCAGCAATACTTGTCGCAACCGCGTTCGCAGAATGTTGAATTTCAGGGCAGAACCGGCCGGATACAGATCACTGAACATGGCATTCAGCGCAGTCCACAATGTTTTCAGTACAGTGGCACAGGCGTCAAGCTATTATGAGGGAAAGAGCAATGCTGCAACAGCAACTAGGTGCATGGGGGGAGCAGCAAGCGGCTCAACGGATGCAGCAACAGGGCTTTCAACTGCTGGCAGCCAATTATCACAGTCGCTATGGTGAGCTGGATCTGATTCTGGTGCGTGATCAGGAACTGGTCTTTGTAGAAGTCAAAGCGCGTGCACAAACCCAATATGCGCAAGCGATCGAGTCGGTTTCCAGAGCGAAACAGGGAAAGATGCTCAAGACTGCGATGTGCTTTATTCAGAAAAATCCACAATTTGCACACTATTACTATCGTTTTGACGTGATTTGTTTTGATTTTAAACAGCAATTTGCAAAAACCATACAGCATGACTTTTCGCAATACCCTTATGATCTGGAATGGATTGAAAATGCTTTTACTTTTGATCAAGAGTTTATTAACCTTTGAACAAAATAAGGTTTAAAGATGCTTATATTTGCTTCAAGATCATTGTAAAGTTCAAGCAGAATTGACATGATCTGAGCATGAAACAGATGATTAGATTAAAAAAGACGTAATAAAATGAAGGAGTCTTGCTGAGTGGTTAAGCGTATTGCAATAACAATGCTGTGTGTCGCAAGTTTATCAGGTTGTGCCAGTTTTATTTCTAGCGGCACAGGTACGGCTCCTGTAGGAACTGAGAGTGGGGCGCGTACCTTGGGGCAGGTGTTTATTGATTCCTCGATTGTCCGTACTGCAAAAATTAATCTTTATAAACTAGATTCGCGCTTCAAACAGGCTCGGGTCAATATTGAAAGTTTTCATGGCAATGTCTTGCTGACCGGTCAGGTGCCCGACGCACATCTCAAGCAGCTGGCTGAAGACAATGTCAAATCCATGAGCGATGTCAAAGCGGTACATAATTTTATTACTGTAGGCAATCAGATCAGCTATAGCACCATCATGCAGGATACTGCGGTCACAGCGAATACCCGTGGCCTGATCATGAAAGCCACTGTGGTTTCGGACAGTAAACTACATGTGCATACTGAAGATGGCGTGCTGTATGTGATGGGACGTTTGAACAGCGCAGAAATTACTGACCTGAATCAGGTATTGCAGCAAGTGGGCAATGTCACCAAAATTGTGACTTTAATCGATAACGTGGAGCAATATTCAAGTCTGGCTAATCAAAACTTTGCTGCATCGGCATATGCGCAGCCGGGTATTGAACAGACGCCGGTTGCGATAGATCCTGATACGGTTGAACCGACCTATGAACCATAAGGTCGGCCAGTTTAAAACCCAACTCTCACAGCGTATTTTGCAGTTTCAACAGCACTATCAAGATTTCCGGTTATACGATTTTGGCAGTTATGCTTTAAATCGTTTAACCCCGAAACAGGGTTACACGGTCGAAACACAATTGGCCTATGGTCTGAAATCCCGGCAACGCTTTGACCTGTTTCGAAGTCAGCAGCCTTTGCCTCATCGTCCCCTGATTGTGTTTGTACATGGCGGTGCCTGGTTGCATGGCGATAAAAAGGATTACCAGTTTATCGGTGAGGCTTTTGCCAAAGACGGCTATGATGTGGTGGTGATGAATTATCATCTGGCGCCACAACATATTTTTCCGACCTATATTCATGATCTACATTTATTGCTCAATCATTTGCAGCAGTCAGCTGGACAGTTGCAGATCTGTGCAGAAAATCTGGTCCTGATGGGACATTCTGCCGGGGCCTTTAATGTCATGTCTGCCTTGTATCATCCGCAATCTGCCAGTATTGATCATAGTCAAATCCGGGCGATTATTGGTCTGGCGGGGCCTTATCATTTTGATTACAAAAATGATCCGATCTGTGCCGATGCATTTGATCAGGCGGTGCCTTATCAGCAGGTCATGCCTTATTATTTTGTTAGAAATAGCTCAACGCGGCATTATCTGTTTATTGCCGAAAAAGACAAGATTGTTGGGCATTTCAATAGCCAGGATTTGGACCGCGTACTGAAAGAGAAGGGCAATCATAGCCATCTGATTCAAATTCCGAAACTTGGTCATATTGCGATTGTGGGTTCACTCTCCAGTTTGTTTAGCCGGTTTTTCCAGACCAAGGCACAGGTGCTTTGGGCGCTCGAGGATGCATTTAAATCCTGATACTGATATGTTAGTTTAACCAAGCACTAGATAAAAAAGAATCCAGTGGATGATCTCCCCTGGATTCTTTTTTTGAGCCGTTGGGCTAAATCTTTCAAATACAGATTTACAGCCAGGTCTTGGTGTCGTCTGCGACGGGCGTACCTTGAGTCACATGCATGATCATGACATGGGCAATACTGCCTTTAAACGGAATTTCAGGCAGCTGATCGAATTTAAAGAATTGCGCATCGCTAATTTCTTCTTCCTGCAGCTGTAGCTCACCGCCAGCATATTCTGCCTTGAAGGCAATCATCAGATTGCTTGGGAAAGGCCAGGGCTGGCTGGCCAGATACTGAATATTCTTGAGTTGTAAGCCAACTTCTTCTAGCGTTTCACGACGTACTGCATCTTCCAGCGTTTCACCCACTTCAACGAAACCGGCAATCAGTCCATACATCTGGCTTTTAGTATTACGTGCATTTTTGGCCAGCAGAATCTCGTCTTTGCCTCGGGTAATGACGGTAATAACGCAAGGCTGTACCCGTGGATATTGCCGGTAGTTGCAGGATGGGCAGACCATGGCATATTCAACAGCATGCGCTTCAGTCGCTGTACCGCAATGACTACAGAACTTATGGTTACGACGCCATTCTAAAAGTTGTACTGCGCGGCTGGCCTGTTCGAATTGCTGGGTATTCCAGAACTGTAACAGCTGACGGATGGGAACTAGTTGCAAGCCTGCAGGAATCGGCTCATCGGGAAGAAGATCACGGGCAATCACCTGATCACCCGTGTGGAGTAGCAAATCACTTGCTAAGGCTTCAACCCGTGGAAGTTGAAAGTGTTGATCGACCAGCAGTTGCTGTTGTTGAAAAATATAAGCAAGTGATAATTTGGACATTAGGCAACTATTTTGAGTTTCTCACTACTGTCCAATGCTACCTGAAACATCGCCTGTAATACAGGCTGTTTGTTCTTTAAGTTATCAATCATCATGTCGGCACTGGCCAAGGTGTCTAAAGCACGATGAATTTCTTCCGGACTTAATGCAATCGACAGATCAATACGGTTCTTGATGAATTCTGCAGTGGTAGTGAACGCAGTACGAACATGTTCTGCATTCAGGAACAGCATCGCGCCGCCAATCTCGCAAAACTGTACAGGAACAGGTTCGAGGGCAGTCAAGTCATGATCTTGCAGGTAATTGCTGAGAATCTGGCTAGAAAGCTCGATCAGGGCCTTGGTTTCTGTGAGTAAAGCAGCGTGTGCTTCATCCAGACGGTCCAGAGAAATATTCATGTTGTTGACGCGCAGCTGCAAGCGGCTCGAAGTGTGATGACGTTCCAGTACGCCAATCGAGTTCATGGCAGACAGAATGACATTCATCAACTGCTGAGCAAAGCTGGCATCCTGCATAATCTCGGGCTGGCTCAGTGAAGCAGCCTGACGGGTCAGGTCATGATAGGCTTCATTCAGGTTCAACACCTTGAAGATATTGGCCAAACTATTCAGTTGAGCCTGTAATTCCTGAGTCTTTTCAGGCGTCATATTCTGATAGTTGAACTCGATGTCATTACGAATCTGTGCCATTTCCGTGGTCACCAACTCGCTGATGGTATGCATGGTTTCAAAGTCAGGACCATACAGGTGGCGACTGAAGACCTGTAATTGCATATCGGTCAGTAGGTCATCGCCAACATTGAGCTGGCTACGGATAGATTGCGCAGTTTCATCTTCCTGACTGATACATAGGCTGAGCACATTGGCCAGATCAGCCAGCGAAGCCTTGAAGCTGTCTGCCGAGCTAAAATACTGTGCCATGTTGCGCTCAATGCTCACCAAGGTACGTAGACGTGGCTCATTAATCAGCAGGTGCTCAATATTGTTTAACGCGACATATACCAGATTCCAGTACTGCTTGCTGTCATGTTGTTCTGCAAGTCCGGCCAGATAAGCCCCCACCAGTTTGATGGCTTGCAAATCCAGTTCACTTTCTTCCTGATTGATCAGCTTGTTGAGTGACAGCTTATACAGACGGTGTACATATTGGGATTTTTCCAGACTTAGTGCCTGTGGCAGCGCAAAATCAGGAGTGACGCAATCTAATAGCGATTCTACATGCTGGCCTTCAGTCGTCAGTGGTTTACCCAAAGCCAGTTCCAAGCGGTTCAGGGTATCCAGCAAAAACTGTGGAATTTTTACTTCACGCAAACAGATAAATTCGATATAGCGTTTCAGCATAGTGGTGCCTTCACTCAAGGCGATCACTTCTTGAGTATTGACCTGCGCCGGATTCCCCATAATCTTGCGCATTAATTCTGCTGAATATTGAGCGACTTTTGCCAGACTGGACATGTCGATGAGTGCCAGAACCTGGGCGCATTGTTCGAACTGATTTAATGCATCATCAATACCAAAAGGTAAAGTCTGGTCTTCTACCAAGGTGCTTACTGCTGATTCGACTAACTTGATCGAGTTATCAACCTCATTTTTTATTATCAGTAAAGCTGTTGGATCAAAATGTATAGAGGTTTGGTAAGACATGATCTGCACCTTTCCTGGAGTATTATCTATATATGAGCCCCCGCTTTAAACTACGGGGCCTCTTTGTATTTACTATAACTGAAGAACGATAGTTTTAAACCTAAAGTATCCTCGGAAATGTAGATTTTATTTCGCGAAAAGGCAAGCAGTTCCATTTTTTTCTTCGAATTGTTTGACCCAATTCTCATGTTCCTGCAATTCCTGTTCTGACGGAAGAATCACCGGCAATTCAATTTCAACTCTGGCCATCCCTGAACGGCTGTTCTGGTCTTCAGACTGAGACAGGGCATCGATATCAAAAGACACCTGTCCACCGGTCATCGCCAGATAAACATCGGACAAGATTTCTGCATCGAGCAAGGCGCCGTGGAAGGTACGGTCGCGTTGTGGAATCTCGTAACGGCGCACTAAAGCATCCAGCGAGTTTTTCTGCCCGGGATGCTTGGACTTAGCCAGTGCCAAGGTGTCGGTGACGTCACAAACCTCGGAGAGCGCTTTAAAACCTGCGCGTTTGAATTCCATATCCAGGAAGTTCATATCGAAGGTCGCGTTATGCGCAATAATTTCCGCGCCGTGTAAATAGTCAAACAGCACTTGAGAAATTTCTTCAAACAGCGGTTTGTCTTGCAGGAATTCGTCGGTGATCCCGTGGACATTGACAGAATCGCCGACCGGTGTTTTCGGATTGATATAAATATGAATCGAACTGCCGGTCAGTTTGCGGTTAATCATTTCCAGCGCGCCGACTTCAATAATTCGGTCACCATCCTGATAATAAAAACCGGTGGTTTCAGTATCCAGAATCAGTTGTCGTGGGCCATGCAGCTGTAGCTTTGCTGGTGTAATGACAATTTGCGGATGTATCTCAAGCGAGGCAGATGCGTCTGAAGATGAAGCATCTTCATTGCTGTTCGTTGCTAAAACTTCAATCTGTACAATTTCTTCAACAGTTACTTCGATGATGGTTTCGGGCGGTTCTTCCAGTTCTTCTTCACTGTCGGCCAGATCCAGACCGAAAGGATCGTCTAGCAACCAGTCGGGTTCAGATTTTTTTTTATCTTCAGAGATTGAAGGGCTTTGCTTGGATTTTTTCAGGGTTTCATCAGCACCCAGGTTGGCCAGCTGATCGGCCATTTCATTGCCCGGATGTCCAGCATGACCTTTGACCCAGTGCCATTCGATCTCACGTCCCTGACAGACTTCATCGAGTTTTTGCCAAAGATCCGGATTTTTGACATCTTTCCAGTTTTTCTTTTTCCAGCCATGAATCCATTCGGTAATGCCTTGTTTGACGTACTTGGAATCGGTATAGATCACCAGTTTGTCTTGCTTGTCACAGAACAGAATCCCTTCAATCGCAGCCGTCAGTTCCATGCGGTTATTGGTAGTATGATCTTCACCGCCATAAATTTTGTGTTCTTGTTGGCCATTAACAATGTACGCACCCCAGCCGCCTAAACCCGGGTTGCCGCGACAGGCGCCATCAACATAAAGTGTGATAGTGTGTGACATAGATTAAATCCGATCAAAATAGAACAAGCTGGAAGGCTTATTGTATAGCGCAAATGCAGTCGATCAATCTATATGTCCGGGATTTTTTAATTTCTTGTAACATTTAACGTGAAATCGCGGTAAATTATTGGCTTGAGTCTTCGACATGCTTCACTACAATGGCATATCTAAAAAATAAATTTATATACGAGTTGTTTGGATTTCTTTATGTATAAACCAACCGCAATTTTGTGGCAGCCGACATTACCTACATTTTTAAAATATTCTGTACTGGGAACTGCGCTTGCTTCTCTAGGACTGACGGGCTGTTCATCTACACAAAGTGCGACCCAAACAGCATCAAGCAAGCAGGTTGGATCACAATATCTGGATGCCAGCAGTCTAGATGGACTCGAAGATTTACTCTCTG
Source organism: Acinetobacter sp. YH16052 (assembly GCF_013417155.1). Lineage (GTDB taxonomy): Bacteria > Pseudomonadota > Gammaproteobacteria > Pseudomonadales > Moraxellaceae > Acinetobacter. The sequence goes on from NZ_VPEO01000005.1 coordinate 44,563, forward strand.
CAACGGATATGCGTGCAGTCGAAGGCGACCGTTTACAGATTCTGAAACATGGTGATGTCTGGAAACGCATGACCGTAGGTTTCAAGATGGACTTAAGTGTCTGGAATCCGCGGATTGATGCGCAGCGTGGCTGGTTTATTTCACGTCAGCCTTATCTGGATCGTTTAAGTGCGCGTGCATCACGTTATTTATATTACACAGTAAAAGAAGCAGAACGCCGTGGCATGCCGACCGAGTTGGCACTGTTACCGATTATTGAAAGTTCTTATGACCCGGCAGCGACCAGTAGTGCGGCGGCAGCAGGTTTATGGCAGTTTATTCCAAGTACCGGCCGCATTTATGGTCTAAAGCAGACTTCTTTATACGATGGTCGTCGTGATGTGGTGGAATCTACCCGTGCAGCCTATGAATTTTTAGGCAGTCTGTATAACCAGTTTGGTTCTTGGGAATTGGCGCTCGCTTCTTATAATGCCGGCCCAGGCCGTATCCAGCAGGCGATTAACCGTAACAAAGCTGCAGGTCTGCCTACCGATTATTGGTCATTGAAACTACCACAAGAAACCATGAGTTACGTGCCACGTTTCCTGGCGGTTGCACAAATTATTAAAAATCCGGGCAGTTATGGGGTGAGTTTGCCACCGATTGCCAACCGTCCGCATTTCCGTGAAGTGCCAGTGGGCATTGCCAGTTTAAATGAAATTGCAGCCATCACTGGTCTAAGCCGTGCAGAACTGTATCAATTAAACCCGGGTCATCGTGGTGATCATATTGATCCTGCAAGTCCGCGCCGTATTCTGATTCCAGCTGATTTAAGTCCTTCAGTCGATGAAAAGCTGAAAAAATTATCCGGTTCAGGTGGTTTATGGGCGAGTAACACGAACAGCTTGCCGCGAAATACGACGACAGTGGTGCCCACCAGAGCTGCACCGCCAGAATTAAATACCAAAACGATTACGCCTTCTAAACAGACTCCGCCAGCGGTTGCTAGTAATCAGCCTGCAACGACTGTTGCTAAAACAACGACTCCGGCTAAAGCTGCAAGTACGCCAACTGTCGTCACAGCAGCGGTAAGTACGGCGACAACGGCCAATACTGTAACGAAGACTACGAAAAAGATTTCGACGCCTAAAGGCTCATCTGCTTTAGCCAGTTTTGCGGCACAAAGTGATTTGCCAATTCCAAGTGCGCCGCGTATTCCGGTAGCCGTGACGCCTGCGGCGCCAGCGAAACAGATTCAGGTCGAACCACCGATTTCTGCAGCTGAGCGTCAGCAAGTTCAGCAGGCAGTCATCGCACAGGATATTCAGAAAACTGTGGATGAAATTCTGCAGCCTGTCGCAACACCGGCAGAACAGGCCCAAGTGGTTGAAGAGCTGAAAGCATTGGCACCAGCAGGCACAGAAATTGTTGATCCTTATGACGGCAAAATCAAGCTGACTGCCATTCAAACCAGCCTGTCTGTGGCTGAGCAGCAAGGCAAGGAACTCACCAAAGGCTTCTCTTATCCAAAAGAAGTTGCTGACAATACCACTGCGAACTCGGTTGAAGCCAAGCTAAATCAGGGCAAAAATTACGTCGAGACGGATTCTGAAGTGGTGGTGGTCGCTCCAAAAGGCAAACGCAGTACCTATAAGGTATTACCAGGTGATAATCTGGCAATGATTGCGGCCAAAAATGGCGTGAACTGGCGTGATGTAGCGAAATGGAACCAGATTGATCCAAATTCTCCGCTGTATGTGGGCACCACCATTTATCTGTATGATGCCAAACCGGTACAGGAAGCCAGCAAAGCCAAAGAAAATCCGGAAACTTATGTCGTTCAGGCCAATGATTCTCTGACCAGCGTGGCGACCCAGTTTGGTTTCAGTGTGAAACAACTGGCTGATTTTAATGGACTGAGTACCAATAGCGGTCTGTTTGTTGGGCAAAAGCTGTCACTGAAAGAAACGGTTGCCTCTAAATCCAAAGCTGAAGAGATTAAAAAAGCTGAAACTGCCAAGGTTCAGACTAAATCCTATACAGTGAAACGCGGTGAGTATCTGAAACTGATTGCCGATCGTTACGGGCTTTCAAATGCTGAACTGGCATCCTTGACTTCAGGTCTGACTGCCGGTAGCAGTCTGATGGTGGGACAGAAAATCAATGTACCACTTCAGGAAGTTGAAGGGCTAACGGCATCTAGCCAGAAAACTGAGCAGAAGTTTGAAAATGTCAAAGTCGATCAGACTGCGACTGAAAACTATCAGGTCAAACGCGGTGAAACCCTGTATAGCATTGCCAGTCAAAGCAAGCTGAGTGTCTCTGAACTGGCTGCACTGAATGGGTTGTCTGCCAATAGTGGTTTACGTATAGGTCAGACCATCAAGATTCCAGCCGGTAGTCAGATCCCTGAAACCTATACGGTTCAATCGGGTGATACGTTGACCGGCATTGCCGCAAGATACAATCTGTCAATGGACCAGGTGGCGAGCCTGAATGGGATGTCACGTAATGCCGGCTTGCGTGTAGGACAGCGTCTGAAACTGAGTGGTGAAGTCGCAGAACCGGTACGTGAAGTGGTCGCGGAAACTGCGGCCAAGAATACAAAATCGGATTCACATGTGGTGAAATCAGGCGAAACCTTAAGCTCTATTGCACGTCAGTATCATTTACAACTGAAATATCTGGCAGATTTAAACGGCCTGAATAGCAATAGCACAGTGCGTATTGGTCAGCGTTTAAAAATTGATGGTGACTTTCCGGCAGATAAAAAAGTTGAAGACGTGAAAGTGGCAGCTAAGCCTGTAGCTTCTAAGGCAACTGAATCCTATACGGTAAAATCAGGTGAATCCTTGAATACAATTGCCAGCCGTTTAGGCATAAGCGTGACCGACCTGGCTCAGTTAAATAATCTGAGCCCACGCGCAGGATTGCGTGTCAGTCAAACCATTCAGATTCCAAAACTGGTGACGGATTATAAGGTCAAACGCGGTGATACCTTAATCGGTTTGGCCTCACGTTATGGCGTGAACAGCAATGAACTGGCGGAAATGAATGATCTCAAACCGAATACACAATTGCGTATTGGTGATGTGATTAAAGTACCGAATTAATGAATGGATCATGAGATTCGCTCATTTATTTAAAACTTTCAGGTTTATCTGGCTAGCCCCGCTGCTCGTGAGTAGCAGTTGGGCAGCCCTGATCACCACCCCATATATCGCGCTATATAACCAGCCGAAATATGCCCAGGCCAAATCCCTGCCTTATGCCAATCCGCAAGCAACGAAAGGCGGTACGCTGATTCTAGCAGCTGATGGCAGTTTCGATAATTTAAACAGCATGAATGGCAAGGGCAATGTCACTGAAGGGGGCAACTATATTTTTGACAGTTTGCTGTCCAAGTCACTGGATGAGCCCGGTGTGTACTATCCCTTGCTGGCGGAAAAAGTCAGTTTTGACCCCAAGAAAACCGCCTTTATTATTTTTCATTTAAATCCGAAAGCACGGTTTAGTAATGGCCAGCCGGTAACTGCACAAGATGTCAAATACAGTTTTGAACTGTTTCAGACCCAGTCCAATTTTGGCCTGCAGATGTATTTGGCTGATTTAAACCGGCTGGAAGTCCTGTCACCTTTACAGGTCAAAATGCATTTTAAATCCGGACATAATCCGGAAATGGCGATGATTGTCGCGCAGATGCCCATTTATTCTAAACAGGAATGGCAAAAGCGTAATTTTAAAGAATTGACGCTGAAACCGATGCTGGGTTCAGGGCCTTATGTCATTGAACACATAGATGCTGGACGTAGTATTAGCTACAAACGTAATCCCGGATACTGGGGAAAAGACTTGATGGTCAACCGCGGGCGTTATAATTTTGACCGGATCAAGTATCGTTATTATCGTAGTCCTGAAATCAAGTTCGAAGCTTTCAAGTCGGGCCAATTTACCTTGCATGAGGAAAAACAGGTCAACCGCTGGGTGAAAGACTACCAGTTTCCCGCCGTTCGGCAAGGACAGGTGCAGTGTTACCGCTTTCAGCATCACAACCCGATTCCGACCCAGAGTCTGATATTCAATACCCGCCGTCAGCCTTTTACCGATATCCGTTTCCGCCAAGCCTTGAGTTTTGCCTATGACTTTGAATGGCTGAATAAAGCCATGTTCTATGGTGAATATCAGCGCCTGAACAGCTTTTTTTCCAATAGCGAGCTTGCATCTCATGGACGGCCAGGCATTCAAGAACTGCACATTTTAAAACCCCATTTAAAGCAGCTTGATCCGGTTCAACGTCAGGCTGTACTGCAGGACTGGAAATATCCTCAGTCAGATGCCTCCGGTTTTAACCGGAACAATCTGTTAAAAGCCCGTCAATTGCTATTAAAGGCAGGCTATCGTTATCAACAGGGGAAGTTGGTCAATGCTGCGGGTCAACCGGTACAGATTGAGTTCCTGTTGCATCAGGCGGAGCAACAGCGTGATCTGATGCCATATCTACGTCATTTAAAACGCTTGGGCATTCAGGCCAGCATTCGTATGGTAGAAACCGCGCAATATTATGAACGGCTGCGGAATTATCAGTTTGATATGATGGTTGATACCATGCCGCAATCCCTGACACCGGGGCAGGAGCAGAAACAGTTCTGGGGCAGTCAGGCCGCAGCGCAGTCAGGTAATTATAATTATGCCGGCATTCGAAATCCGGCCATTGATGGAGTCATTCAGCAGGTGACTCAGGCTCAAAACCGTGAACAGCTGGTGAATAGTACCCGAGCATTAGACCGTTTACTGCGTGCAGGCTATTATCATATTCTGACTTATGGTACGGGCGAATACTGGTATGCTTACTGGAATATGTATCAGCAGCCGCAACGAAAACCTAAACTCTCCGCCGGGATTGATTACTGGTGGGTCGATGCGGCAAAGGCCAGACATGTGGCTGATTATTTCAAACAGCATTAAGCTCCAAGCATATCAGGGAGTGCCATGAGCACTTATATTCTCAAACGTCTGTTGCTGATGATTCCAACCTTGCTGATCATTTTGCTGATCAATTTCATGGTGATCCAGCTGGCACCCGGTGGTCCGGTGGAGCAGGCGATTTATCAGGCGCAACAGGTTAATAGTTTGGCGCATACCGGATTGCAGTATCAGGGAAAGCAAGGCCTCACACCGGAGATGCTTGAGAAGATCAATATCCAGTACGGCTTTGACCAGCCGCTGCATATTCGATTTTGGGAAATGCTAACGCGTTATGCGCAGTTTGATCTGGGGCAGAGTTTTTTCAAAGACAAGCCTGTGACTGAGCTCATCTGGGAGAAATTGCCCATATCGCTTTCTTTAGGCTTGTGGAGTACCTTGTTGATTTATCTGGTCTCCATTCCTTTAGGGATCAGGAAAGCCCGCAAACATGGCAGTCTGTTTGATCAGACCACCTCTCTAATGTTGGCCGTGGGCTATGCCATTCCAGCCTTTATTTTTGCCATTTTACTTATCGTTTTTTTTGCTGGCGGGTCTTATCTGCACTGGTTTCCCTTGCAGGGCATTCGCTCTGAAAATTTTGCTGAACTCTCATTCTTTGCGAAAATTCATGATTATTTCTGGCATATGGCCTTGCCGCTGTTGGCCATGGTGCTCGGCGGATTTGCCAGTTTGACCTATCTGGTCAAATTTTCTTTTGTGGAAGAGCTGAGCAAACAATATGTCCTGGCTGCGCGGGCCAAAGGTTTAACTGAACATGCAGTGCTGTATCGGCATGTATTCCGGAATGCCATTTTAGTGCTTATCGCAGGTTTGCCCGAAGTTCTGATCGGGGTGTTTTTCGTGGGCAACCTGTTCATCGAGATTATCTTTAATCTGGATGGGTTAGGCGTCTTAGGTTTTGAGGCGATTATCCAGCGTGACTATCCGGTGATTTTTGGTACTTTGTTTATCTTTACCTTGCTCGGTCTGATACTGCGTTTACTCAGCGATTTGCTCTATCAACTGATTGATCCAAGGATTCATTTCAGTTCACGTCGAGGATCACAATAATGTCTTCCTTGATGCAAGCACGCTGGCAACGTTTTAAGCAGCATAAGCTAGGCTTTAGCTGCTTCATTATTTTCAGTGCTATTTTCATCATTTCCTTGGGTGCAGAACTAATTGCTAACGATAAGCCCTTGCTGGTGAAATATGATCATGCTTTTTATCTGCCCATCCTGAAATCCTATCCGGAAACCACTTTTGGTGGGGTATTTGAGACAGAGGCAGAATATAAAGATCCTGCCGTACAGCAACTGATTGCAGAAAAAGGCTGGGCGATCTGGCCCATCATTCCGTTTTCCTATCAAACGCCAAATTTTGAACTGGCTGAACCGGTGCCATCGCCCCCGAGTGCGCAAAACTGGCTGGGAACAGATGATCAGGGCCGTGATGTTCTGGCACGGATTCTATATGGTTTAAGGATTTCATTACTGTTTGGTTTTGCTCTGACTTTATTGTCTGCGGTGCTGGGAATTTTAGCAGGGGCAATTCAGGGTTATTATGGTGGATGGATTGACCTGATCGGGCAACGCATACTCGAAGTCTGGAGCGGTTTGCCGATGCTGTTTATGGTGATGGTACTGGTCAGTCTGTTTACCCCGAGTATTTACTGGCTGTTTCTGATCATGCTGTTATTTGGCTGGACCACACTGGTGAGTATGGTGCGCGCTGAGTTTTTGCGCGCCAGAAATCTGGAATACGTCTGGGCAGCAAGAAGTATCGGGGCCGGGGATAGACGGATCATGTTCAAACATATTCTCCCCAATGTGATAGGTTCTAGCCTGTCACAGTTACCTTTTATGCTAACCGCCAATATTACTGCACTAACAGCGCTGGATTTTTTAGGGTATGGTTTGCCACCTGATTCGGCATCCCTAGGGGAACTCTTGCTTCAGGCCAAAAACAACTTAAATGCGCCGTGGCTAGCATTGTCGGGATTCTTTAGTTTGGCCATTGTACTGAGTTTGCTGATCTATATGGGAGAAGCAGTACGGGATGCTTTTGATCCAAGAAACTAAATCACAAAAATCTTTAACCATGAAAAAATAAGCAGATAAAATTGTGTAAATTTGACAAGACTGATTGTCAATTGTTCTGGCTTACGTTATAAACGAGTACAAAATAAAAGTAACGTATCAGGACAGATCATGACTCAATTGGCCGATTCCATTCAAATTCGTAATACCACTTTTAAAAATCGCATCATTAAAGGTGCCATGAGTGAAGCACTGGCCAATGATGCCGGCCAGCCCAATCAGGCGCATTTCAAGTTGTATGAAGCATGGGCCGAAGGTGGCTTGGGTTGTGCTATTACGGGTAATGTCATGGTGGATTATCGTGCCAAGAATGAACCGGGCGTCGTAGTGGTAGAAACAGAACGCGATCTGGCGCAGCTCAAAGTCTGGGCCGACGTAGGCAAACAGCATGGCATGGTACAACTGGTCCAGTTGTCGCATCCGGGCCGCCAGTGTCCCAAGGGCCTGAATCAAGAAACGGTTGCACCGTCCGCAGTCCCATTTAGTCCGGCTTTGGCCATGAGCTTTGGAACCCCGCGGGAACTGCGTGAAGATGAAATCCTGGATATTATCCAGCGCTTTGCCACTTCGGCTGCTATCTGTGAAAAAGCAGGATTTGAGGGGGTGCAGTTGCATGGGGCACATGGTTATCTGATTAGCCAGTTTCTGTCACCGCTGACCAATAAGCGTCAGGATCAATGGGGTGGTAGTATTGAGAATCGTACCCGTTTCTTGCTGCAAACCTATCAGGCTGTTCGTGCTGCGACTTCGGAAAATTTTATTATTTCAGTCAAGCTGAATTCAGCTGATTTCCAGCGTGGCGGTATTAGCGAAGAAGATGTCATTTATGTCTTTAAGGCGATGGACGCTGCAGGCATTGATATCATTGAAGTGTCAGGTGGTAGCTATGAAGCACCTGCGATGGCCGGCGTGAAAGCAGACAAGCGCAAGGCCTCGACCATTGCTCGTGAAGCCTATTTCCTCGATTTTGCCGAAAAAATCCGTCAGGAAGTGAAGTGCCATATCATGGTCACTGGTGGATTCCGAACTGTTGAAGGCATGAATGCCGCGCTTGACAGTGGTGCTTGTGATTTTGTCGGGATTGCACGTCCCTTTGCGGTAGAACCTGACTTGGGCAATCGTCTGGTTGCAGGGCATGATGTACGTTATGCGGTTGAGAAAATTAAAACCGGTATTCCAATGGTCGACAAAATGGCGATTATGGAAATCATCTGGTATGCCGCGCAGTTTAAAGAAATTGCCAAAGGCAAGCAGCCTAATCCGAAACTGTCACCACTAAAGGTCTTTTTGCAGTATCTGAAAGGCAATGTCAAAGCGGTGATCAAGGGACAATTAAACTCGCGAAAATCGGCTTAATCTTTATTAAAAAACCGGACACTGCAAATGTCCGGTTTTTTAATTTCTGGCACTTAGGGGTGCTTTAGGAATAATGCATCGCCTGGGTCTGAAAAGGAAATAATAACTGGCTTAACTGACGAGTCGCCCATAAACCAATTTCAGTATGATGCATATGCGGTGCAGTATAAGGAATCAGTAAATCAATTTTCTGTTCCGCACCTTCACAGCGCATGAAGCGACTTTTTAACTGATTCAAGCGCTGCTGGTCCATACGGCTCATTGCAGGTTCAATTTTTGCCTGTGATGGGGTTGCACTACGTGAGGACAGGCGAGTTGCCAAGCCTGCGCCCTGAATCCAGTCTTTAATAATCTGTTTTTCGGTCGCATTAAAGACCCCAAACATTTTACCTTCCGGATGATCTATCATTTTCCAGAAACGGCTTTGCTCCACTGGTGCATCTTTTACGATCCAGCCTTTGTCAATCATGACCTGCAAAAACTCGGCAATCTGGGCAGGATCGGATAACCAGTCATTGATGGTCTTGCCACTAAACTGGCATTTCTGATTATGAATATATTGACCAATCAGCGCTTTATTCTGGAAAACTTTTAAAGCCATCTGCCCAATATCCAGTTCCTTAATGATCTGAGAGGAACTTTTGCCGATGTCATTCAGAACATAGCCTTTTTTAATCAGTTCAAGATAAATTTGTGGATCTTCAGCTTGATTAAAATGCTGGATAAACGCTTGCAGGGATTTCTGCGCATGACCATTGTGAACATTATCAATAGTAATGTGCACATTGAAATAATGCGGATCGATACCCAGTTCAGCCAGTTCATAATTGGTGATTAACAGATGTAGCGGTAACTGTTCATAGCCGAGATTAAAGCCAATGACCAAAGGTAAATATTTGGCTGGGGCATAAGCTAGTGCTAGCTGTACGGCAGCCTGTTCGTAGTAACTGTCATCCAAATGCTCGGCGTAACTGTTCAGCTCATAATGACTCAACAGGTCCTGATACATGGTGACATGATTGGCACGCGGATGCCCTAAACCAAGCTCTTCGAGATAGATGTAAATCAAATCTTTTAGCTCGGGCTGATTACAGTTTGGCACGGTCGAATATAACCAGGCACCATCGACCAGTTTGACCGGTGCAACTTTCGCCAGGAATTCGAAAGCATGAGAAACCGTTGGAAAATATTCCCGAGGCTGCTGCTGTTTACGGCGATTGACATAGGCCTGGAAAGTGGAACAGATTTGATGATGTTGTTCTAAAAGATGCTGTTCAACCTGTGCGGGCTGATCTAACCATCCGAGAGTATCAATATTTAAATTTTTAATCAGATCGCTCAAATAAGATTCAGCTTTTTCAGTTTTGGTATATGTCGAAATTTCAGTATCTTGAAAAAAGTCGACCCAATCCTTAAAGCTTTTAATTTGATAATTATGATTTTTATTTGGCGATAAAGGTAAACTTAGCTCTGTGCTGACGAACATAATCTGATCCTTGCAGATTTCTCTTGATTTACCTTAACGTGCCCTCTAAAAGCAGGGTGTTGAATTTTTGTTCTAATTTATTGGTGTATTGCTTTAAATGAAAATGAACGGATATTTCTATGCATAGAAATGTTAAAACAATACAAATTGTAAAATTAAGAATGGGATGGCAGCCCCCAGAAAGAGAGCTAGATTTGAACGAATGATAAAAACAAGGTTTAAAGTTTTCAGAAATAAAATTTGCAAGATAAAAAAAAGCCCGAGTCGCAATGCTCGGGCTTTTTGTTGAGATGTTGCCATCTCGAATATGGCGTCCCTACGGGGATTCGAACCCCGGTTACCGCCGTGAAAGGGCGATGTCCTAGGCCTCTAGACGATAGGGACAGTACAGAAGATAAATTTTAAAACCGCTACTTTTAGCTTGAAGTAATGGCGTCCCTACGGGGATTCGAACCCCGGTTACCGCCGTGAAAGGGCGATGTCCTAGGCCTCTAGACGATAGGGACTTAATAAAATGTACTTCTGAAAATTGGCGTCCCTACGGGGATTCGAACCCCGGTTACCGCCGTGAAAGGGCGATGTCCTAGGCCTCTAGACGATAGGGACGTTTCAGAGGTGGGCGTATAATAGGGTGAAAACAGGGGGGTGTCAAACGCATTTCCATAAAAAAAATGATTTTCTGGGTTGAGTGCATAAATTTAAAACAATCTAGAGAAAATACTGGAAAATTACATGGTTTAAGCTGGATTTTTAAGCAATTCCAGAATTGCTTCTACTACCTGCGGATGGAGTAAATAGCCGGTAATATCATGCGGGCGGTGAATATGGGTACGAATGCCGTGGTTAATAATTTGCAGGTTGAAACTGAAATGGCGGTTGTGTAAGAGGAAAGGCGGTAAGAAAATCATCAGTTGAATAAAAATTTATCCAGTCGCCTGTAATTGCAGCAGGTCGTACAATGGGTTGCGGTAAATGTGACTGGATCACCTGGAAGGCTAATGGCGATCCTAAAGTAATAAAACGCTGTACATTCAGTTCAGGATGCTGAATGAGATAATTATAGGCAATCACACTGCCCAGGGAGTGAGCAATCACAATACAAGGTTTACGACCATTCAATTGCCGGGCAATCCGCTCATGAACTCCCTTCATGAAATCAGGATTGTCGAGATACAGATAGGTTTCAATCAGAAATTTCTGAAGCAGGCTACGATGCAGACTGGGAAAATAATTAAGCAATAATACAACGTCTCGCAGTGCAACATTTTTGCTTAGCGTGGTAATAAATTTGAATTTCTGTTTGAAATCCATCGGCTCATTCAGATGAAGCTGAGGAAGATCTGAAATCACGGGCTTGCGCCAGCCAGGACGTGGAACTGGTGCAGGAAGCTGAGGATGGACAGGTTGACGGAAACGAAAGCTGGGCCATTGCTGGGGCATCAAGGTTCCAGCATTCAGGATGTTGCGAACGTTATAGTGTGAAAGCAAGTCTCCATAAAATGGAATGTGAATGTGACGTCGTAAATAACTGAATCTGGCATCATGACGGTGTTTGCGAATGCCTTTTTGAAGTATATGCAGCCAGCGCTGGCGAATCGATGCAGCACTGTGATGTTGCTGGTTCATTCCATGAATAAAAATAACTTTCATCGATACCTCACGGAGGTCGATCTATATATTCACAGTATAGAGAAAATTGCGACAAGCCAAGCTGCACTTTTTGTGGCGTTAATGTGTAAATTATCTTTGATAAAACAATCATTAACAGACATCCGTATATTTATAAAAAAGGCAGAAAAAGCAGTAAATTGGTAGGTCTGGATGAAAGATTTTACTGAATAGAAGAAGAATATGAATGGAACGGTAAAAGTTGAATTTAGAGTTTGACGTGAGTCTTATAGCAATTCCAGTAGCGCTTTAATGACGTCTGGATGCTGAATATAACCATCAATATCATGCGGATGATAGATGGAAGTATGAATCTCTTGATTAATAACCGCCGGCTGAAACTGGAAGGGTGGTTCTGATAATGGAAAGGCGGTCAGAAAGTCATCGCTACAATAGAAATTTATCCAATCGCCTGAAATTGCAGCAGGCCGTACAATTGGTTGCGGCAGATGAGCCTGGATCACCCGAAATGCCAACGGTGATCCGAGAGTAATAAAACGCTTGATATTCAGCTCCGGATGCTGGATCAAATAATTATAGGCAATCACGCTGCCAAGCGAATGTGCCACCAGAATCTGTGGCCTGCTGCTATAAAGTTGATCATGAATGCGGCAGTGAACTTCCTGCATAAAATGTGGGTTGGCTAAATAAAGATAAGCTTCTAGCAAAAATTTATGCAAAAAGCTGGCGTGTAAGCTGGGAAAATAATTGATGAGTACCGCAAAATCCCGCAAGGCAATATCTTTGCTTGATGCTGTGATGAACTTCAGTTTCCGATTGAAATTCAGGATATCATCCAGATTCGACTGCGGGACGTCACAAATTTGATAGGTACACTGATCTGGTGGCGGTGCCGGTTGCAGCTGTGCGGGATGTAAAAAAGGGAAATGCGGCCATTGTTGCGGCATCAGGGTGCTGGTATTCAATACGTTATGAAAATGATGCCGAGAAAGTAAATCGCCATAAAAAGGGATACGGATATGCCGTTTTAAATAAGTAAAACGGGCTTGCTGTTGAGGGTTTTTCCGGAGGCCTCTTTTGAAGAGGTGCAGCCAATGTTGACGCAATGAAGTAGCCGTATACTGTTGCTTGTTCATGCCGTGAATAAACACAATTTTCATCGATGCACCATTAGGTTGCACAATATACAATCAGTATAGTATAGATAAAAAAAGAGCGGCCGAAGCCGCTCTTTTAAAACTGATGATTAAGACTTGTTATGATAAAAGGCATAATAACTTGCGTAACATGCTGCAATAAATAGCAAACATCCTACGAAGCTGATGCGCATTGATGGATCAAAGACCATACTGATACAGGTAATAAAACAGAAAACAAAGCCCAGGATTGGCACAATCGGGAACAATGGTGCAGCAAAGCCCAGTTCTTTGGCAGTATGACCTTGTTTATACCATTGACGACGGAAGTTGAACTGGCTTAAGCAGATACTCATCCAGACCACCACCATGGTAAACGCCGCAACGCCCAGCAAGTTGGTAAAGATCGTCTCTGGCGCAAACTGTTCAGACAATAAACCTGGCAATGCACCCAGCATGGTCACCATGACTGCAATATACGGTACACCGCGAGCATTCAGTCTTGAGAATACGGCAGGCAACTGTTTGCTGTATGACAATGACCACATCATACGTGAAGCAGCAAATAAGCCCGAGTTGGCAGCAGACAACAACGCAGTGATAATTACAAAGCGGATGATGTCTTCAGCATATGGGATACCAATGTGCTGGAATACGGTTACGAACGGACTGCTACTCACGCCTTCAGCGGCTAAGCCCGCTTCCTGATGCGGAAGTAAGGCTGTTACCACGATAATGGTACCTACAAAGAAAATTAATAAGCGGAAAATTGCCGTATTAATCGCTTTAGGGACATTTTTCGCAGGATCTTCAGTTTCACCGGCAGCCACACCAATCAGCTCGGTACCAGAGAAGGCAAAGTTCACGATCAGCATCGTAGCAAAAATCGGGAATAGACCTTCAGGGAACCAGCCTTGTGCAGTCAGATTGGTAAATAAAGGTGCAGCTTCATAGCCTTGATAGCGCAGAACACCAAAGATGGCCAATAGACCTAAAAGAATAAAAGCAACAACCGTGACCACTTTCACCAGTGCCAGCCAGAATTCGGATTCGGCAAACCAGCGGGTAGAAATCATATTGAGACTAAATACGAATACACCAAAGATAATGGTCCATAACCACATGGAAATGTCCGGGAACCATTCCTGCATCAGCAAGGCCGCTGCAGTAAATTCAGTTCCGAGAGTGACCGACCATGTCAGCCAGTATAACCAGGTGATGGTATAGCCTGTGCCTGGTCCAATATAACGTTTGGCATAAGCACCAAATGAACCAGATTCTGGCATATGAACGGCAAGTTCGCCCAAACATAGCATCACCATGTACGCGATAATACCGCCCAGGAGATAAGCGAGAATGGCACCTACAGGCCCCGTTTGTGCAATGACTTCACCCGACCCTAAAAATAGGCCTGTTCCGATTGCGCCACCAAGCGAAATCATGACCAGATGTCGAGTACTCATAGCGCGTTTTAAAGGCGCAGAATTGCCCTGATGCGTAGCATCATTCGGAGATGAGTGCATAGGAAATAAGAAATACTTCAAAGGAATGAAGCGAGCTATTGTAGTGAAAAACTACAAATCTGCAATCGAATAATGGTAATTTCGAATAAGGTCTGATCGTATGAGATCAATAGATGGCGTCCCTACGGGGATTCGAACCCCGGTTACCGCCGTGAAAGGGCGATGTCCTAGGCCTCTAGACGATAGGGACGTTGCGAGGTGATGCGTATATTAAGGATTAAGCCGGGGTTTGTCAAAAGGGTTTTTGCTAAAATTCATTTAACAGTTTAAACATTAGGCAAAACAAAAACTTTATTTTATTAAGATGTTATTTTCTGAACAGATTTCAAGACCATAAAAAATAAATATTTGAAAAGATCACTAAAACTTAGTGATCTGGAGCCTGATATTGCTCAGGCTGGGGATTTTCAGCAGGCGTTGTCACTGCCTCAGTGTCCGCAGTTTTATTGTCATCACGGTTGACGATATAGAGATATAGCGCGGATGGGGCTAAAATCAGTAAAACCAGTAAGATCTTTTTTAACATGACACAAAGGCACAATATGAAATCGCATTAATTATAGCCTAAGCAAATTAAAAAGAGCAGCAGCATGTACCTATTCAGGCTCTAGAATTTAAAAGTAACATCCGCAATAAATTGGCGGCCGATTTCAGTCATCACACGTGGTCTATCATTTGAGGTCGAGCCTGTTGTATAGGTATTCACGCGGTTGGTTACGTTGTTAATGGTTAAACCAAAAATTGCATGTAAATCTTTTGAAATTTCCCAGTCATAGGTGGTGCGCATATCTCATGTAAATTTAGGTTTGATTTCAGAGGCTAAATACGTGTCTAGCAACTCGCCATTATATTCGACTTTATCATTCTTCTTGGTAACTGCGATCATGTCATCATAACTGTCTTTATAGCTAAAGAAGTTTGAAATACGTACAGGCAGTGTATCGAATGTAATATCCCAGTTTACTCGTGCGGTCCATGGTTGGTTAAAGTTTGGGGCAGGGCGGTCTGACCAACGAATAATTTGACCATCATAAGAGACCCATTCATCTTGAGTGGCTTGATCATAGGCTGAAGTGTAATCTACATAACTGCGGAAGACTTCACTGTAGTCAAATCCCAAGGCAAATAAATGTTGGCTATCCCCCAGTGCGATCGGTTGACGATTTTTAAGTGTTAGGGTGTAGATGTCAGCTTTGCCACTTCCATCATTGTTATATTCGTAGAAGAATTTTGATCCATCTAAAGGAGTAACTTTAGTTTTTGATATTTCATCCTGATATTTACGATTGACCCATTTTAGCCCTAGATCCCAATTCTGGATTTGTGTATTCAGGCCTAAAACAGTCTCGTCACTGAAAGGGGTATTGAGCGCTGAACTACGAGCACCGCTGGATAGTGCAGTTTGTGTTTCTACCCAAGTCGCATGTGGGTTTTCACGTGACAGTTTGTAGAGCAAATCATTTTGAATTTCATTCAGCTCTGTACCTAAAGTTTGCTGACCATAGTAGCGATTCCACCCAGCGGATAAATGCAATTGATCATTACTAAAGGGTTTGTAAGAGAGACGACTGCGAGGGGAAATATTGATATTACTACTCAAAGAGTCATAATCAGCACGAACACCAAGGCGTGTTGAAAATTGATCATTCCACTGAATATTATCTTCAATAAATATATTTAGGCGATCTTGCTGAGCTTTGATATCACCAGCTTTGTACAGAGTCCCACCAGCGATATATTGTCCATTCCAACCATTTATAGTTAGTTTCTCATCACAATATGGGTCACTTTGAAGGCAGGTAGTATCTTTGCCAAGTTCTTTTAAGTTGATCTTTGTCGCGAGTAAAACATCCTCGGCTCGTTTCCACGCAACATGAGCATGGCTATAACCCGCACCTAGAGTCATGTTGTGTTGGGATTGACCAAGTTTAAAAGGGTCTATATTCGCTTGTAGGTCATAGGAAAGGACGTCTTGGCGTTGTTCAATCTCTCCCATGATGGCGCCCTCTCGAACTACATCGGTATTATTCCAATCTTTACTTCCTTTGGCGTAGTACCAATGCATACTGTAGTTATTGTCAGCAATACGTTGTGTCGCCGAGTTTTGGAAATTAAGTTTGTGTACGAGAGTACCTAAGTTGAAGCGATGTTCAAGTTCCGAGAACAGAGTAAGTGTTTCGGTTTCAGTAGTACTACCTGAATCACGATTACTGTCCACATAACTTAAGCTATCGAGCAAACCATAATCGAAACCAAACTTCGCTTTGGTTGAGGCGTTTGGTGTATAAAATAATGTTGCACCAAGATTTGAGATATGTCGTTCTTGATCAATTGTTTTAGGTGTTTCAAAACCACTTTTGACTGGGATGATAGACTCTCGTTGAGAAGCATAAGCATTAAAGCCCTAATCATTCGAGAGCTTCCCATAAATATTGGTGCTTAGACCTTGTTTGGTATATTCCTTTTGGTAGTCATCTGTGGGCTCTTCAAATTTACTTTCTTCTAAAGGTGAAATTGAGTTGTAGCGAGCCCAATCGCTTTCAGTATAATCGTAATTGATAGAACCGTGAATTTTCCCTATCTCTGTTTGCGGTGCACATGTTTTAGCATTTACAACACCACCTGTGAATTGACCATAAGCGGCAGACACGTTGCTATCTAATACTTCAAGCTCACAAAGTAGGTCAGTGTTCACTGCCATAGCTTGTGCGCCAGTTCCGATATCTTGAAATGTATTTGTGTTTGAATTTGCTGGATTAATAAGTAGGTTGTTGGAAACACCATTCACAATAAAATTGTTTTGGAAGGTTTGTGCGCCATTAATAGAGATTTCGGCAGGTTTAGTTTCACCTTGAGAACCTGCTGCAAGTTGTGACTGACTAAACTGCACATTCGGATTCACTTTTAAAAAATCGGTAATGTTCTTTGAGCTATTTGGCGTACTTTCTAAATCTTCTTTTGAATAAACTGTTTTTCCCACTTCATTTGCTTGCTGAGCTTCGATAATAATCGTGCTGAACTTAACCGTAGCTTCCTTGAGGATGGATTCTTGATAATTTGATTCTTCTGCAAAACTAGATGTTGATAAAGCTGTTAGAACCGCAATAGAAAGTGGGGAATAAGCAAAACGCATGAGAAGGGTTAAATCTGCGAAAGATAATGGAAGTGATTATCATTAACTTAAAGTAGGTAAGAATTATTTTCATTAATTAATTGATAAAAGTGTAGGACTTGAGCAGCTTAAGATGCTGATCAAAGAAATATAAAGAAGAGAAAAAATAGATGGCGTCCCTACGGGGATTCGAACCCCGGTTACCGCCGTGAAAGGGCGATGTCCTAGGCCTCTAGACGATAGGGACGTTTAGAAGATGGCGGTATCTTATTGATCCGCCACCAGAGTGTCAAGCAGGTGAGGTGCGAGTTTGTTTAAAATATAGCAAAACAGTTCAGCGGTCTTCTGCGTATCATATAATGCAGAATGGGCTTCTTTACCATCAAACTCGATTCCAGCTTGGATACAGGACTTCGCCAGTACAGTCTGACCAAACATCACCGCACTTAAAGTCACTGTATCGAAGACAGAAAAACTATGAAACGGGTTCTGGTTTTTGGTCCCGGTACGGGCAATCGCGGCCTGAAGAAAACCTAAATCGAAATGTGCATTGTGTCCGACTAAAACTGCATGGGTACAATTTTGCTGGCGACGCACTTCATTCACCGATTTAAAAATGCGCTTGAGTGCAGTTTTCTCATCTTCGGCCATGGCGATTCGCATTGGATTAGAAGGATCGATCCCAATAAACTCCAGCGAACGTCGGTCGAGGTTTGCCCCTTCGAAAGGATTGATATGTGCATGGTAAGCTTGACCCGGCACAAATTGACCCTCCTCATTATAAACAATCGGAATGGCCGCAATTTCCAGCAATGCATCAGTCTGCGCATTAAAACCTGCAGTCTCGACATCGACAACTACAGGTAAGAATCCACGAAAACGTTGACCAATGATTGGGAGCGTTTCATTTGTCACACTTTTCTCCATTGAATGGTTTTACCAGCATACAGTGGGATAATCTGTTCACCATCCAGATAGTCTAAACTTTCAGGGATTACTTGATCTTCTTTAACCAGGGTAATGGTATTGGTATTACGTGGCAGGCCATAGAAGTCTGCACCAAAATGGCTGGCAAAACCTTCCAGGCGTTCAATTTTACCCACCTGATCAAATGCCTGAGCATACAGCTCAATGGCAGTCGGCGCACTATAACATCCTGCACAGCCACACGCATTTTCTTTTGCATTTTTTGAATGCGGCGCGCTATCTGTTCCCAGGAAAAATTTAGGATTACCGCTGGTTGCGACTTCCAGCAAAGTTTGCTGATGCGTTTGACGTTTTAAAATCGGCAAGCAGTAGAAATGCGGCTTGATCCCACCAACCAGCATGTCATTGCGGTTAAACAATAAATGTTGCGGCGTAATGGTTGCAGCGACATTACGGTCTTGCTCAAGTACAAAGTTTGCTGCTTCGCTGGTGGTGATGTGTTCGAGCACCAGTTTCAGCTTGGGAAATTGTCTGAGTAAGGGAGCCAGCACTTCATCCAGGAAACGCTTTTCACGGTCAAAAATATCGACATGATTATGCGTCACTTCACCATGTAGCAATAAAGGCACTTGGTGTTCTTCAAGCTGTTCAATTACGCCGTAGACTTTGCTCATATCGCTCACACCACTATCGGAGTTGGTGGTCGCACCCGCAGGATAGAGCTTGATGGCATTGACATGCGCAGATTCTTTGATCTTTTTAACTTCACTTGCCGGGGTGTTGTCAGTGAAATACAGTACCATACGTGGGTCGAAATTTACCCCTTCAGGCACATGTGCCATGATACGTTCACGGTAGGCATTGGCTTCTTCGACAGTTTTAACGGGTGGCACCAGATTTGGCATGCAAATGGCGCGAGAAAACTGCTTGGCTAAATCGGGAACGGTACGTTGCAGTGCTAAACCATCACGCAGGTGAACGTGCCAATCATCTGGCTGGAGAATCGTAATCGTATTCAAGGCAAATTCAGTCGAACAAATAAAACAAATGATAATCCATCTATAGTAAAAATGGTAACGAGAAAGCGCTACAAAATAAGGGATATGTATAAATTAATTTTAAAAAGTATGTTATTTTAAAATTAATAAAAAAATTACATAAATACTTGGCAATGGAATACAAGTACAATCTAGCGAAATTGCAAGATGATAAAGAAGACATAGAACAACTGATTACACGGCAAAGCCAGCGTGTAGGCCCGGTCTTCCCACAAAATCTGGAACAAGAATTCTGGACCAAAAATCTGGAACGCGCCCGTAAACATGTCGAAAAATATGTCTGGGCTGGAGTACTAGCCTATTTCCTTTTTTTAGTGGTAATGATTCCTACAGATTACTGGAGTATCAGCAAAGAATATTTCGTACATGATTTTGTCCTGTGTATGCTGGGCCTGCTCAATGGTGGCATGTCATTAATCATTTTTTATATATTCTCCTGTTTACCCAAGATCAAGCGCTTTTTTCCGCAGGCTTCGATGCTGTTGGTGTTCTGGATACAGGTGTCAATTTCATGCATTACCATGTCGATTAAAACTGATGCCTTGCAGCATCAGTCCATGGCCATAGTCACGATCGTGTATATCCTGGGTTATATTCTGACCGGTATTAGACCGATTCAGATGCTGGTCACCGGATTACTCGCTGCGGCAACTACTATTCTTGTATTGTTTAGCCTTTCAGTTGAATTTAATCCTATGGTTTTTGGCCGGATTTTAATTGGAAGTTGCTTGCTGGGTTATGTGATTAGCCATATGATTTTTGCCCGTGAACGTGTGATATTTCTCTATAGCATTCGCGCCAGAATCAGTGAGCAGATCCAGCGTATCCATACCAACGAATTATTACATTTGAGTCAGTACGATGAGCTGACCAAGATTTCCAATCGACGGACTTTTGATGAGACGCTGCAAGTCCATTTCGAACGTGCACATCGTGAAGAAACGGCATTGGCAATTCTGTTTATCGATGTAGATTTCTTTAAAAATTACAACGATTTTTATGGGCATCAGAAAGGTGATGATGTCATTTCGACTATTGCCAAAACCATCAAAAATGCGATCCGTCATATGGACTTTGTCGCGCGTTATGGCGGGGAAGAGTTTGTGGTGCTCTTGCCAGAAACGGATGCACATGGTGCTTATGCAGTGGCTTCAAATATTTTTAAGGCGATTGATCGTCTGGAAATTCCACATGAAAAATCCTCGGTTGCGAAACATATCACCATCAGTTTAGGCATTACCGTCTATCGTGGTGAAGATGATATTGATAAAGACGCCTTATTGGGAATCGCGGATCAGGCGCTATATCGTGCCAAACAGCTTGGACGCAACCAGATTTATTATCAGTCCATTCGTTCAGTCAATTCAGATATCGCAAATGGTTAGAGATTATTACAATCAATAAACGAACCCTCAATAAAAAACCGCTCATCAGGAGCGGTTTTTTAAGAAACTAAAAAGGACTAAAACTTAGTTTTTGTCTTTTAGTTGTGGCACTGCAGATGCTGAACCAACTGCCAATAAACCAGTCTCTGTATAGATGCCCAGTTTCGCACGAGTATCCGTGATATCCAGGTTACGCATGGTCAACTGACCAATACGATCCATCGGCGAGAACATAGAATCACCTTTCTCCATAGTCAAACGCTCAGCTTCATAAGTGAGGTTCGGAGATTCAGTATTCATAATGGTGTAGTCATTACCACGACGCAATTCGATCGTTACAGTACCGGTAACTGCTTTAGCAACCCAACGCTGTGCAGTTTCACGCAGCATAAGCGCTTGAGAATCGAACCAGCGACCTTGGTAAAGCAAACGACCTAAACGTAGACCGTTAATACGGTATTGTTCAATCGTATCTTCGTTATGAATACCCGTTACCAGACGCTCATAAGCGATGTGAAGCAGCGCCATACCCGGAGCTTCATAGATACCGCGAGATTTCGCTTCGATGATCCGGTTTTCGATTTGATCCGACATGCCTAGACCGTGACGGCCACCGATGCGGTTCGCTTCAAGAATAAATTCAACTGGATCTTCAATGCGTTGACCGTTGATAGCAACCGGGAAGCCTTCTTCAAAAGTAATCGATACTTCTTCAGCTTTTACTTCTACGTCATCTTTCCAGAACGCAACGCCCATGATTGGCTCAACGATTTTGATGCCTGCATTCAGGTATTCAAGATCTTTAGCTTCGTGCGTCGCACCCAGCATGTTTGAGTCAGTTGAATAAGCTTTTTCTTTTGACATTTTATAGTCAAAACCATTGTCGATCAGGAACTGTGACATTTCTGCACGTCCGCCCAGCTCGTCAATGAAAGTTTGGTCTAACCAAGGCTTGTAGATTTTAAGCGCAGGATTGGTCAATAAACCATAACGGTAGAAACGTTCAATGTCGTTGCCTTTATAAGTTGAACCGTCACCCCAGATGTTAACGTCATCTTCTTTCATGGCAGTAACCAGCATGGTGCCTGTTACTGCACGACCCAATGGCGTCGTGTTGAAATAAGGCATACCACCTGTAGAAATATGGAACGCGCCACATTGAATTGCAGCAATACCTTCTAATGCAAGCTGTAAACGGCAGTCGATTAAACGTGCTTTTACTGCGCCATAAGCTTCAGCTTTTTTTGGAATCGCATCGTAATCGTCTTCGTCTGGCTGACCCAGGTTTGCTGTGTAAGCATAAGGTTCAGCGCCTTTTTGTTTCATCCACAAAAGAGCAGCAGAAGTATCTAGACCACCAGAGAAGGCAATACCAACTTTTTTACCTACTGGGACATTCTGCAAGATAGTTGCATTATCAGACATTGTTCATCCTAATGATATGAAATAGGCACGCCAGAATTGGTGGCCTGAAAAAATACATATTGCATCAATTGTATCATTAATTTATTTAGGTTTGCTTTAGAAAAGAAAAACTCGTTTTAAAATCTCTATTCAATAGGCTTAAATAATCATAAATCGCACGATTTTCACCAGAATCCTGCTGAAAACAAAGAAAATTGGTTATATTCAGCCGAATAAAGTTAAAAACCAGATAAAACAGGAATAAAAGCATGGCGACTCATATCCCACCTTTACCTAATTTAAATCCTAAACCCAAGAATGAAACGCTGGCACTGTTGCATGGGATTTATGCCGGCCTGATTGGTTTTAGTACTGTACTGTTTTTATATCTTGAATATCAGCAATCCAGTATTTCCATGCTGAGTTTAGGTGTGGTGCTGCTGCTTTTAGGCTTACTGATGTTTTTTAATATACAGGCCAGTATCAAGGTGAAGCAGGGCAATGGTTTAGGACGAACTTTATCCAGAATAATGGCCATTCTAATGTTGCTGAGTTTTCCAATTGGTACAGTATTGGGTGCGATTGCATTATGGAAATCCAGCGCACGACAATGGCAGAACTAATCTGTCATGTATGTAGCCAGCTGATGTTGAAGATTGATATTTGTGCCTGAAAATGCTGAACTCCGGGTCATAAAAAGCCTCTGAAAATCAGTTAAAGTAAGGGCATGACTTGCTCAGCCAAATATAATCAGGGATTTGTTATGACCACGACGCACTATGCCAACATTTTAAAGCCACTGCATTTGGGTTTTACCACCATTAAAAACCGGGTGGTGATGGGGTCGATGCATACTGGTCTGGAAGACCGCTTCTATAACTATCCTAAACTGGCAGCGTATTTTGGTGAACGTGCAAAGGGTGGCGTAGGTCTGCTGATTACGGGTGGAATATCGCCAAACCGTCAGGGCTGGTTGTTGCCGGCAGGCGGTACCATGAATACCTTGGGGGATATTGCGCCGCATCGTCTGGTGACACATGCAGTGCATAAGCATGGTGCTAAAATTCTTTTACAAATTCTGCATGCTGGACGCTATGGCTATCAGCCTTTTGTGGTTTCGGCCAGCCCGATCAAATCACCGATTTCTCCTTTTAAACCGCGTGAAATGTCAGATAAACAGATTCTGAATACCATTCAGGATTATGTGAAAACTGCCAGTATTGCCAAAAAAGCCGGCTATGATGGCGTGGAAATTATGGGTTCGGAAGGCTATTTACTGAATCAGTTTTTAAGCCGTCATGTCAATCAGCGTAACGACCGTTGGGGTGGCCCGATCGAAAACCGGATGCGTTTTGCCGTAGAAATTGTCAAAGCCATTCGCGAGGAAATTGGCGAAAAATTTATTATCTGTTTCCGTTTGTCGCTTCTCGATTTGGTACATGATGGCAATACCATGCAGGAAGTCATTACCGTAGCTAAAGCTTTGGAAAAGGCAGGAATTACTTTGCTCAATACCGGGATTGGCTGGCATGAAGCACGTATTCCCACCATTGTGACTTCTGTACCGCGTGCTGCTTTTGTCGATTACACGGCTGAAGTTAAGAAACATGTTTCGGTGCCGGTGATTGCATCCAACCGGATCAATATGCCAGACACTGCCGAAGCAATTCTGGCTTCTGGTCAGGCAGATATGGTGCAGATGGCACGTCCACTTTTGGCAGATGCGTTCTGGGTCAATAAAACTGCAACCAATCGTGTTGATGAAATCAATACCTGTATTGCCTGTAATCAGGCTTGTCTGGATCATACCTTTAAAAACCAGCGCGCAACCTGTCTGGTCAATCCGCGTGCCGCTTATGAAACCGAACTGGTCTATGTCAAAACCAAGAAACCGAAAAGCATTGCGGTCATTGGTGGTGGCGTGGCAGGTTTGTCTGCTGCTACAGTCGCAGCCAGCCGCGGGCATGATGTCACTCTATTTGAAGCCAGTCATGAGGTCGGTGGGCAGTTCAATCTGGCTAGAGTCATTCCGGGGAAAGAGGAATTTCACGAAACGATTCGTTATTTTAAAGTCCAGCTGGAAAAAACCGGCGTTGATCTGCGTCTCAATACCCGAGTCAATCGCGAGCAATTAGAACGTGAGGGTTTTGATGAGGTGATTGTGGCTACAGGGGTTGTGCCGCGTGCCTTGAATATCGAAGGCAGTCAGGCACCACAAGTATTATCTTATGCAGAAGTGCTACGTGGCGCACCTGTCGGTGATCGTGTTGCGGTCATTGGCGCAGGCGGGATCGGTTTTGATGTGTCCGAGTTTTTATTAAAGCCACCGCATCAAATACAGCCGCAACCTGTGGATGAGTGGAAGCGTGAATGGGGTGTAGATTCTCATCCAGATTATGTGACTGAAGGCGGGTTACAGCGTGCTGAAGTAGAACCTCCGGTACGGGAAATTTATCTATTACAACGTAAAAAAACACCACTTGGCGCAGGACTAGGCAAGACTTCAGGCTGGGTACATCGTGCCCAGTTAAAAAAACATGCCGTGCGTATGTTGCGCGGTGTGCAATATAAATCTGTTACCGATGAAGGCTTATGGATTGAGGTAGATGGCCATGCTCAATTATTGCGTGTGGATACCATTGTGGTATGTGCAGGTCAGGAATCGGTAAAAGACCTGATGCCGAGTGCTGGGGAAAATACCTTGGCGCAGTATCATATTATTGGCGGTGCAAAACTGGCTGCTGAACTCGATGCCAAGCGCGCCATTCGTGAGGGAGCGGAATTAGCAGCAAAACTGTAAGGATTTGATGAAACTATATGCAGTTGATTGCATTCACTGTAATTTTCACTTGTCAGCCGGACAAAAGCTCCGTATTATTGCGCCCATGGAAGCGTGGCAGAGCGGTTTAATGCACCGGTCTTGAAAACCGACGAGGGTGTGAGTCCTCCGTGAGTTCGAATCTCACCGCTTCCGCCAAATTTTAAAAACCCCAGTCGAAAGATTGGGGTTTTTTATTGCTTATGATTTTAATAAAGCGATTTAAAATAAGCTGATAGCGAACAAAGTCAAAATTTTAAAATTCCATAATTGATAAATAGATATTCTTTAATTGCCTACTTCAATCTTGATTAATGCCAACGCAATTCTTTCCACATGTCGATAAGCCGGCTGTTCCAGTTCTTCACCAAAAATATCCGGGTCAATTTCCTCATAAGACCAAGTTATATTGTGATGCTGTTTCATCAAATTTTTAAGATGCTGCAAAAACAGATTGCCATGTTCAGTCACGGTCACACCGGTATATAGAAATAAATGTCCGCCAGAATTCAGGCGCTGTAGACCTTCTTTTATAATCCTGAATGATAAATCACAGCCATCCAGCGCATTACCGCCATGACGATATTGACGTTGTTCGGGATCAATTAAATACGGTGGATTAGCAAAAATCAGATCAAATTTTCCATCAAGATTGGAAAATAAATTACTTTGAACCGGATGAATATGGTTTAAGCCGGCAAAACTGATATTAATCTGGCTATAGAGCAAGGCTTTGGGATTCAGGTCTGCAACCATCATTTCATTCACATCTGGAAAATGTCTGGCAATGCTGATCGCGGCTGCTGAAGTGCCACAACACATTTCCACGACCCGTTTAAAAGGGCGAGGCTGAGCAGCTAGATATTGCTTGAGATGATAGATAAAGCGATACGTATCCGGACCGAAAAATACCGCATCTTGCTGAGTGGTTGGAAAAGCTGAATGAATAAAGAGTTCGCCATCGAGTGAAGAAACCCGAACCTGACTCAAGTATTGATCTTCCTGAACCTGTAGAAGCTGATGTTCTTGCAATAATGTAAAAAGGGCAGAATCAAGATCAGTTTTTTTAAAGTTTAGATTCCAGCCAAAGATATCCTGATGGGTTCTGTGCTTATAAATTTCATTCTTTTTTCGATTCAGAATTCGCTGGTGGGAAAGCGGTGTAATGGTCGTAAACTGATAATCTTGTTGTTTTAAAAAGGCTAATAAATAAAGCAAAGCTTGCTGCGGGCTGCTTTGAATCTCTAAAATTTGGTTCATACGGATATGCTCTTCTATTTATTTAACCTACATGAAAAGGTCAATTCACTTTATGGCTGCAAAAGACAATATCAAACCAGTCGTGAATGATCAAAGCTATATAGCACTGGATTCCATGGAAAGGGATTAGTTTATATTCACCTAAATATTGCTGTGGTTAGGTAAAAGTGTGATGAGAATTGGTTGGATTTGTATAGGTAGCAAGCATAATTTTCTTGGTTAGGAAACCTTATAATGATTCTGCAAACTTATATCTCTTATTCATTATTCTATGTATAAAAAAGGCTATTCATCAAAATGATCAATAGCCTTTGTAGAGGGAGCCTTATTAAAAGTTTAGTTTGGTACTTCAGGTAAGTCAAACCAGATCACTTGCGCATCTTCGCTTGCTTTAATTTCTGTGTCATCCAGAAAAGCAATTGCGCCGCCAGCTTCAACCTTATGTTCAGCGATCTGGATAGCGCCAGAAATGACATGGACATAATTAATATGCTGGGTCGCTTTCACTTCCAGACTTTGGCCTTGCTGAATCACCGCAGTTTTGACTTCGGCATTCTGACGAATATGCATCGGTGCATTGTCATTCGGACCACAAATCAAATGCCACTGGTTCGGTTGCTCATGTGGATCCAGACGGATTTGCTGATAGTTCGGCTTGGCATCACGTTCATTTGGAATAATCCAGATTTGCAGTAAATGGACCTGTTCGTCGCCTTGGTTCATTTCACTGTGTCGCACACCGGTTCCTGCACTCATCAGTTGCCATTCACCCGCAGCGATTCCGCCATGATTGCCCATGCTATCCTGATGGGTAATAGTTCCTTTCAGCACACAGGTCAGGATTTCCATATTGTCATGTGGATGTGTTCCAAAACCCTGATGTCCATCAATTAGATCATCATTAATAACGCGTAAAGCACTGACACCCATATACTTTGGGTTATACCAGTTACCAAATGAGAAGCTGTGTTTAGACTCCAGCCAGCCCATTTTTACATGACCACGATTTTCGCTCGGATGTAGAAAAGCATTCATGATTTTATCTCGACATTATTTTTAACTTGAGATCATCATACTGTCGTTTTATAACTGAAAAAATCTCAAATAGGCGACAGATCATTGCATTTTTGCAACGAAAGAGCTGAAAGTAAACATAAGGAATAAAAAAGCCCGCTCAAAAGCAGGCTATTTTTATTCAAATCGGCAGACTGATCATCATTCTAAGAAACGAACCGTTACCCCAGATTTGACTTTACGGCCAAGATCATTGGCATCCCAGTTAGTCAAACGAATACAACCATGTGACGCTGTTTTCGAAATGGTAGACGGGTTTGGTGTTCCGTGAATACCAAATGATTTCTTGCTTAAACCAATCCAGATATTCCCGACAGGACCGTTAGGACCCGGTGGTAAAGATAGTGGTTTTAAGTTTTTACCTTGTACAAAGTTAGACGGTGAATAGCTGTACCAAGGGTTTGGTGCAACACCTGTTACTTTATAGGTTCCAGTTGGAGATGGTGTATCCGCACTACCAATGGTGGCAGGGAATGACGCGATCATTTGATTTTTACTGTTAAATAAGTACAGTTGTTTCGCGCCTTTATGTGCAACAATCAAGTGAATACCTTCAGGCAAGTCATTACGTACATTACTGACCAGTAATTTTTCACCAACTTTATTAAAGTTGGCATTTGGATTGAGTTTCTTTAAAAAATTCTCATCCATATGGAATTTTTCACTTAACATTTCACTGACACGTGTGTAGTACAGGCCTTTCATTTTCGCCTGTAACGCATAATCTGAAGGAATAGATTTGGCAAATGGGCCTGCCAGATCTTTTTCAGTAATAGTGTATTCAACAAAGGCTGGCTTAGAACCCTGACGTGCCACCAGTTTATCCCAGGTTTCCTGAGTCAAAACACCTGTCGGTTTAATGCCATTCATTTGCTGGAAAGATGCAATGGCTTTTAGTGTATTTTTACCGCTGGTTCCGTCAATCGCCCCCGGTGATGCATGGGCATTATTCAGCATGACATGTGCACGTGCGTAAACTGGGAATTGACCTGCACCGATATTTTCATACCACTGGGCATTATTTAAGCCGTCTAAAGTCCACGAAGCTTTGGTCGCTGCAGAGTTAGTCGGTGCTTTGGTATTTGATGCTGCGCCAATAGAAGCAGTCTGATCTTCGGTATCCTGTAGCTCATTCAGCGCTTCAGATGCCTGTTTTAAGTCTTGTTGTTCTTGTGCGGTAATTTGCGCTTCTGCAGGTGCTGCTTGGGCCGCTGAAGCTTCAGTTGCTAATGGATCAATCGGATCTTGCACTGCAACATCAGTCACCACTTGGGGTTTTGATGGTTGTTCAGCAGTAGACGCGGCAAAAACTTGACCTGCGAAAATGCAACCTAGACTCACAGCGAGCATTGTGCGAACGAACATGTAACTCAACCTTAAGAATTATTTCTTTAACTATGTGAAAAAACACTATAAGTATTACAGAAAAAATGTGGAGATGCAGTAGTTGTTTTGTGTAAATCACTAGGTTGCCGTTCAATCCGATCGGTTTTTAAAGTTGCCAGAAGTTATTAAAACTGCGGCCTTTTTGCTATGATGTTGGCAATGTCAAAGAAAGATGGGAATGTGAATGACGACCTTAAAAAATGATCGTTTTCTGCGCGCATTGTTGCGTGAGCCTGTAGATGCTACGCCAGTATGGATGATGCGTCAGGCTGGCCGTTATTTGCCTGAGTACCGCGAAACGCGTACCAAGGCAGGAGATTTCCTTTCGCTTTGCAAGAATACTGAACTGGCCTGTGAAGTAACTTTGCAGCCTTTACGCCGTTATGATCTTGATGCCGCGATTTTATTCTCGGATATCTTGACGGTTCCGGATGCTTTGGGACTGGGGCTGTATTTTGAAGCCGGTGAAGGCCCGAAATTTCACAAGACCATCCGTACCGAACAGGATGTCGCCAATCTGCCTGCATTTAATGCCAAGTCGGATCTGGATTATGTGATGAATGCCGTTTCGACCATTCGTTCAGCCTTGGGCGGTCAGGTTCCTCTGATTGGTTTCTCGGGCAGTCCATGGACTCTGGCAACGTATATGGTCGAAGGCGGTTCAAGCAAGGATTTCCGTTTTACCAAACAGATGATGTATGCGCAGCCTGAAGTTTTGCATGCTTTACTGGATCGTCTGGCTGATGCAGTGACTGAATATTTGAATGCGCAGATCGATGCGGGTGCACAAGCGGTACAGATCTTTGATAGTTGGGGTGGGGCATTAGCACATCGTGAATATATCGAGTTCTCGCTGAACTATATGCAGAAGATTGTCGCTGGTTTGCAACGTGAGAAAGACGGCCGCAAGATTCCGGTAATTCTGTTTACCAAAGGTGGCGGTCAATGGTTGGAACCGATGATTACGACAGGCGCAGATGCATTTGGTCTGGACTGGACCACGCCATTGAATGTCGCTCGTCAAACGGTTGCTGGTCGTGCAGCACTTCAGGGTAACCTGGATCCTGCAACTTTATATGGTTCATCAGACACCATCATTAAAGCGACAAAAGCCATGCTGGATGATGCCTATGCCAATGGCGAGAAAACCGGTTATATTGCCAATTTAGGTCATGGTATTACCCAGTGGGTTGATCCGGCGAATCCAAAAGCATTTATTGATACCGTACATGAGTATAGTGCCAAATATCTTTAGGATGTAAACCTTGATCGATCTATTCAAATCAGGGTTTGAATTTACTTATAAGGCAGCTTCGGCTGCCTTATTTGGGATTTTACTCCTGCTCGCTTTTGCGCTGACTGCTTCTATGGGCAGCGATCTCTTCTTTGGTTTTTACCGGTATGACTATCTGCTTTTTTTTGCTTTGCTGATTCAGGTGATATTGCTCTATACCAAACTGGAATCCTGGGCTGAAGCCAAAGTGATTGCGTTATTTCATCTCATGGCCATGGTGATGGAAATCTTCCTGACCCATCCGGCAATTGCTTCCTGGCATTACCCTCAACCCGCAATATTTAAAATCCTGACCGTGCCTTTATTTGCCGGTTTTATGTATTCTGCGGTCGGCAGTTTTTTTGCGCGCTCTTTACGTCTATATCAGGTTTCATTTGAAAAATTGCCGCGTTTTAGCCATATGCTGACATTGGCTGTCTTGTCTTATATCAACTTTATGAGCAAGTTTTTTATTCCCGATTATCGGGTGATTTTATTTGTCTGGAGCGTGCTGATGTTCTGGAAAACCAGAATTCGCTTTCAGCTGAATCGGCATACTTTTCAGTTGCCGATGTTACCCGTACTGCTGATTCTGGCGTTTATTATCTGGATTGCCGAGAACATCAGTACCTTTTACCAGATCTGGCTCTATCCAAGCCAGATTGAGCAATGGCATATGGTGGGATGGGGCAAACTGGGCTCCTGGTATTTGTTGTTATTGCTGAGTCTGGTGTTAGTACTGAAAATCTTGGGACAGCGTAATTCACAAGGCGATTGGGCGCTCAAGGAACAGTAAAATCAATCAGGTTATGTTTATGTAAAGCATACATTTTTTCAATTGCGCCAAACTTGACTTGTCGCTACTCTGCTGAGTATGTAATTTAAATTACATTATTAGAGTAATAACAAAGATTGCATGAGAATAATTGGAGAATAACTATGTTGAAAAAAATTATGCTGGCGGCGGTATTGGCGACTGGTTCAAGCATGGCGATGGCTGACCGAGATGTCGGTTGTGGTATCGGAAGCCAGGTGTGGGCGGGTCAGTCTGGTATTATTCCTAAACTCTTTGCAGGTACGACCAACGTTCTGTTCACGAATCAGTGGCTCGGGATCACTTTTGGTACTTTAGGTTGTAGCCAGGGCGGTACCGTAACCGCTCAAGTGGTGACCTTTACCAATGAAAACGCTGAAGCATTGGCGCGTGATATGGCAGTTGGAGAGGGTGAAAGCCTGAATGTTCTGGCTGAACTTTTGAATATTAAATCTGAAGATAAAGCTCGTTTCTTTAGCGTTTCCAAGCAGAATTTCTCTGAAATTTATTCCGAAGAAAACCAGAATACATTACAAGTTTTAAGCACCTTACAAACTGTGATGGCCAAAGATGAAGTATTGAAATCCTACATCTGATCCGCACCCTAAAAACCCTGCTGTTCTGGCAGGGTTTTCTTATGACTAAAAGAAATTGATGAGAATAAGTTAACTGAATGAAATATGCGTTCTTCATGTTGGGCCTGACATTCAGCCCTTTAAGTTTTTCTAGCGAAATTAATCCAGACATCCAGCATTATATCGCTCAGGCCGAAACTCAGCATCTGGATCAGAGCACTACCTGGCAACGTCTCATGTATGCCAATCCCCAAGGTCATAGCGAGGTTAACTATTCGGGCTATTTCCTGGCAGAGCAGGGAAAAACTGATCTAAAAAAAGAAATGCAGCATAACATTCAGGCTTTATTCCTGAGCGCAGAGCCGAATCAGTCCGTCCGCTGTAAGTTTCCTGCACGCAGCAGCTGGTTAATGCAGCAATTGAATATTTCCGAGCAACAATTGCCTGCGGTCAGTTGCCCGGATTTGGATAAATGGATTGGCGAGGTCAAGCCTTATCAGGCAACCCTGATCTATGCCACGGATTTTATGGGTAATCCCAGCTCGATGTTTGGTCATACCTTGTTGCGTCTGGACCCTAAAGACCAGCAACAACTCAATCTGATTTCTTATGCGGTCAACTATGCTGCGACGGTCGATGGCAATGACAACTGGTCCTTTGCCTGGAAAGGGCTGACTGGACAATATCCGGGTGAATATTCACTGATGCCGTATTACCGCAAGGTCAAAGAGTATGGTGACTTTGAAAGCCGGGATTTGTGGGAATATGAATTAAACTTAAGTCCGCAAGAAACCAGGTTTTTGGTACAGCATCTCTGGGAAATGCAAAATGTAAGTTTCCCTTATTATTTTATCAGTGATAATTGCGCTTATCGCCTACTGGGACTGTTTGATCTGGTACGTCCCGAGCTAAATCTACAGAAACAGTTTAATTCGACTGCGATTCCGATTGAAACACTAAAAGTAGTAGAACAGCAGGGCTTGATCAAACAGAAAGTTTACCGTCCGGCGCTTGAAACTCAATTGCTGGCACAGTCCAGACAGCATGGCAAAGCGCTGGCAAAAACTGCGCATCAGCTGGCTTATGCAGAAACAGGTGCAATGCCTTCAATCTTGCAGCCCTATCCGGCAGAAGATCAGGCCAAAATTCTGGAAATGGCCTATGATCATTTATATCTGGACTTTCTCCGACAAACAGTCGATAAATCATTTTCCCAGCCACGTTTTCG
Source organism: Acinetobacter sp. YH16052 (assembly GCF_013417155.1). Taxonomy (GTDB): domain Bacteria; phylum Pseudomonadota; class Gammaproteobacteria; order Pseudomonadales; family Moraxellaceae; genus Acinetobacter. The sequence goes on from NZ_VPEO01000005.1 coordinate 77,050, forward strand.
CAAGTTATTAGGCTTAAGAAGTCAGCTGAATATCGAGAAGCAGCGTAAAGCGCCTGAACGTCCAAAAATAGACCCGGTACAAAGCCATCATGCACGGAATATCAGTCTTCAGGCCGGACAGGTTCAGGGTGAATCCTTTGTCCAGCTAGGGCATCGGCAAGCCTATCATGATCTCATCGACCCGCAAGGCGGTTTTCGAACCGGCACACAATTGCTGTTTCTGGATGGGGCTTTGCAATATCGTGACAGTGAACTCAAACTGGAGCATCTGGATCTATTGACTGTCAATTCCTATAACCCCGTCAATCCGTTTAATACGCCATTGTCCTGGGGTTTTAATCTGGGCTGGCAACAGGAAGCACTGAATGCGCATGGCCAGTTTAGTGAAGATGAGCAGCATGGCGTTGCCAGCTTAAAAACTCAGGTCGGTTATAGCTGGGCAAATGTCAGCCGTGAACATCTATGTTATGCACAAATGCAAACTCAGCTACAGGCAGGCAAGACACTTGATCAAGGCTGGCGCGTAGGTGCAGGCCCCACCGTGGGTTGTCAGAATATCTGGAGCGATCAGATTAACAGTCTGGTGCAGGTGGAACTGCCTTATTGGGAAGATTCGCATCGCTGGCAGCTGAAACTGAATACTGAACTCCAATATGCATTCAATCCACAACATGCACTTCGGCTGTCTTGGGAATATCAGCAACAACAGTCCAAAGACTGGGATCAATGGAGTCTTGGTTTGATCCGGTATTTTTAAGATTTAGTTAAAACTGATCAACACTATTCATAAAGTGCTGTGTATCCATGAGGCTGCTGTTCGGTTTTCCCTTGTATAAAAAAATTGGCTAGGTTGGGTACAAATAATCTGGTCGATATTTTAGGAAAAATACCTGATATTTGTTATATTTGTCACATAATTTGAGTGAAAATAGCAAGGTTTTGGGGAACAGACAGTATGAATAATGAATGCATGGCAAGACTGGCCGAGCAATGGGAACAGATCTGTCAAAATTATTCATCTGATGACTTATTGCATGCCTTTCACTTTATTCAAGATCATTCCCTGATTCTGGTGGAAGAATTCTATAAAAACATGCTCATTGAAAAGGAATCTGCAGAATTCTTTTCCGATGACTTGATTCAACAGCGCTTGCGCGACACTTTAAATGCCTGGCTACTTGAAAGCTTTAGTGTAGGGATTAATAAACGCTATACCGATGCCGTGCAGAAACAGGCGATGGTGGGGCATGTGCATGCGCGTGTCGGAATTCCATCCTGGCTGATTATGCGCGGTGTACGTGAAATTGAGCGTAAAATGTTTGAACTCCTGGATGAGAATCCTCACCACAGTATGTTGACCACCTGCAGTTATATTGTCCAGATCATGGGATTTGCCACAGAAGTCATGTGCCGATCTTATGAAGCTAAAACAGCCATGAATCAGGAAATTAAACACAGTTATCGTGTTTTTTCAGCGATGCAGGATGTGGCCGTACAAAAAGATAAACAGCGTAGCTCATTACTGGACTGGGAAAATGAACTCATGTTCAAAGTCTTTTCTGAGCATGAAAAATTGAATCATCCGATGTTGTCCAAGTCGGAGTTTGGTTTATGGTTTATTCATAAAGCCTCTTATGCTTTTACCGGTTCTGATCAGGTCGATTTAATCATTGAGCGAATTTATCAAGTCGATGAACTTAATCAAGATATTATGGACTGTACGGACAAAAACAATATGCTGGGACTGATCCAGCAGATCCGTGACTTGAACCGCGAAATTCAGTTGTTGGTAGATCAGTTATTTCAGGTGGCCGAATATATTGAATCCGGTAATGATTCATTGACCCAGTTATTGAATCGTCGTTATTTGAATACGATTATTTCACGTGAAATCACTTTTTCCCGTAAGAATCATACGCCTTTGTCTTTACTTGCCATTGATGCTGATTATTTCAAAAGTATTAATGACAAATTCGGACATGCAGCAGGTGATCTGGCCTTGAAATTTCTGGCCGAAGCATTGCAAAAATACAGTCAGGGCAGTGATTATGCTTTCCGGGTCGGCGGTGAAGAGTTTTTGCTATTACTGGTGGATACTGATGAGAAACGTGCCCTGAATATTGCCGAAAGTATTCGTAAATATATTGAAAATGGCATGATTAATTCGGCACAAGGCCAGCAGTTTAAATTTACGGTCAGTATTGGTTGTGTGCTTTATGATGGACATCCGGATTATCAGCGCTTCCTGAATGCGGCAGATTCTGCCTTGTATATGGCGAAGAACAACGGGCGTAACAGAGTCTATATGGCTCATCAGTCCTTGAACCCAGTCGCACAGCCACTCTCTGTTTAAATAAAAGGTTTTATCCAGTTGCAGACTGCTGCTCTATAAATTCCTGAAATTTCTTTTTTTGCTGAAGATATTCGGGATGATTTTTAGCTTCATCCCATTTCTGTTTAAAGATTTTGGCAGCAGCGGCTTTAACCGGGTCTTCCTGATTGCGCGGTACCTCTGAACGGCCATGCGCGCCACTTAAACCTTTTTTGTCTTCCGGAACCGGGCCATCGTATTTTTTGCCACCTTTATGGTTGGCATAACGCCGGGCACGGGTAAAACCCATCTGTAAAAACTTGCGTGCCATGTCCGCACCGATAAAATCTTCTTGCTTTAAATAGTCTAGAAAAAGCTGATAGATTTTCTCGCTACTGGCTTGGGCTTTTTCTTCATCTGCAAAGCGCCAGTGCGGCAGGATTTCCGATTTATAAGGCTCAACCAGTAATACACCTTGTTCACCACGGCCAATCCGGTAGAGCTCGGGTCGTTTACGAAAATTAATTTTTGCGAAGTCCAGCGAATAATCAAAACTATTCGAAACTACACGTGACGGACGTTTTGGTGGAGCTATTTTGGCAGATGGCTTCATATTCGGCCTTTTCTGAAATTTAAAATTATTCGATATTTCAGCTAATACAAATTATAAAAATGAAAGGGCAGGACACAGAAAAGCCCCTGGCATTTAGAACTAGGGGCTTTCATTTTACTTCGATTTTTTCGAACTGGTCTTCGAGGTTTTAGCCTTGGTTGACTCGCTCTTAGAAGAGCTGCTCGACTGCTTTTTAGCAGGTGCCGCTTTTTTTGAAGAAGACTTTTTCACTTTAGTGTCGTCTTTACTCTTGTTGCTGCTTTTTGCTTTAGCCGGTTTTTTCGCGGAAGAGGTCTTTTGGTCTTTCGCTTTATCACTGGCTTTTGAGCTCGAATTTTTCTTCGCCTTCACTTTTTCATCTTTGCTGGCATTGTCTTTCTTAGAAGATGCCGCTTTAGATTTACTGCTCGCCGCTTTTTTAGTGACTTTGCGATCACTGTCTTTGTCACTACTCTTATTCGACTTTTTCAGTTTCTCATCTTGGGTCTTTTTAGCAGTTTTTGCTGATTTTTTGCTGTCTTTCGCCTGGTTATTTTTACTATTCGCCATGGTTACTTTCCTTATCATTAAAAATCAATCAGAAAGATATAAAGCGCTTTGCTGTATATCAACTTCAAATTACTTTAATGGGAGAGCGGCAGGATTAAAACTTTATCGTGTATCCAAGTGTAGGCTTGTTGCAAACACAAGCAGGAATTGTTTGAGTTCTAGACTGAAACATAGCAAGTTTTGGGACAGGTCTTTAAACCCTGTTACCAGGTGTTATTTATAGCAAGTGAGCTTTTGAATTAAGTATTGATATCCTCTTCCTTTAAAAGCAAAAAACCCCGAATGATCGAGGCTTTGAGTAACTTATTTTTAAGCTTTAATAATTAATAGCTTTCTGGAACCGCACTTAAAAATTCACGACGTGTTTCTTTGTCGGTTTTAAAATCACCAATAAATGATACCGTACGTGTGGTTGATTCCTGCTTGCCTACACCGCGCATCATCATGCACATGTGCGCAGAATCAATCATTACTGCAACACCGCGTGCTTTGGTGACTTCAGCCACTGCTTCTGCAATTTGCTGAGTCAGATTTTCCTGAATCTGCAAACGGCGTGCAAACATTTCAGTAATACGGGCAAATTTAGACAGGCCTAAAACATGACCTTCTGGCAAATAGGCGATATGTACGCGGCCATAAAATGGCAATAAGTGATGCTCACATAGCGAATAAAATTCGATGTTTTTAACCAGTACCATTTCACGGTTATCGGAAGGGAAGACCGCCTGGTTGGTCACTTCTTCAAGTGTCTGGCTATAACCCGAGGTTAAATATGAAAATGCTTTCGCAGCGCGCACAGGCGTATCTTTGAGACCAGGGCGATTTAGATCTTCGCCAACGGCAGTAAGAATGTTTGCGTAGGATTGCTGCATAGTCATATGACGTATTCACTTAAACTGAGAATGAACAAGGACGGCATTGTAGCAGAAAACTTTTACAATGCCTTGTTTTGAGGCTAAAACCGTTTACTGTTTGAACTTTGGATTCTTTTCTGCACGTTTGAGCAGAACCAATACCGCACCGGTACCACCTTGCTTTTCAGGTGCACTGACAAAAGCCAAAACATCGCGATGCTGACGTAGCCAGCCGTTGACATAGGTTTTTAAAATCGCTTCTGGACCTTTACCATGTACGATTTTAATCACGTTCTGGTTTTCATCTTTGGCGATCTGGATAATCTGCAGCACGGCTTGACGCGCTTCTTCCACGGTACAGCCATGCAGATCCACAGCTTCAAACCAGCGCAAGTTACCGGCTTTCAAGTCTTCAAACACTTTATGCTGCAAGGTGGCGATGCGATAGCTCAAGTTGGCCTGACTGCCGACAGGATTGAGCATGGCCTGAGTATCTGATAAAGCCATTGCCTCTGTTTCCAGCGGGCCAGTAGCCGCTGCACGCTTTGCCAAGATTTGTGCATCCGGCTTTTTCTTGCGTGGTTTGTCCATTTGAACCGTATTTCCCGATTCAATTTTTTGTACGCCCTGCATTTGCTTGCGGAATAATTCCAGTTCTTCTAACGCTTCTTGCTTGACAGTCTTTTCAACAGGTGCAGCAACGACCGCAGGCGTTTGCGGCTGTGTAATTTGCTTCTTAAAAGATTTCAGCAGGTTGTACTGATCTTTAGATAATGAAGAATCGTGTTTACTCATAATGTAAAAACAAGGGAGATGCGGAATTTACAAGAATTATAGTCTGAAAATAGACAAAGGAGAACTGAATTGCGTTTATGACATTGCTGAGGATTTTAAATACGCTCGAGAATCTATGATCTACTTTTCAATATTGAAAATAAAAAAGCCCAATCCTGAGATTGGGCTTTTTTAATGCTTAGGTGAGCATTTACATTTTAAACCGCTTCAGGCTCACCAAACAGATCGCGGAAAGCATGATCCGGACGTGGCTGTTTCATGAAGCTTTCGCCGACCAGAAAGGCGTGAATATCATTTTTCTGCATCATCGCAACATCCGCAGGTGTGGCAATACCACTTTCAGTCACCAGCAGGCGTGAAGGGTCCAGTAATTTTTTCAAACGTAATGATGTGTTTAAATCCACATCAAAGGTTTTTAAATTACGGTTATTTACACCGAGCAGACAACGATCAGAAAGTTTTAAAGCACGGGATAGTTCTTCTTCATCGTGAACTTCAACCAGTACATCCAGATGATGTTCAAATGCAGTTTTGGACATTTCTTCTAACTGCTGATCAGACAGGCAAGCCACAATTAGCAAGATACAGTCTGCATGCAGAGCACGTGCTTCGATAACTCCATAAGGATCGATCAGAAAGTCTTTGCGCAGTGCAGGCAGGTCGCAATATAAACGGGCAATCTGAATGTTGTCATCGTGACCCTGGAAAAAGTCTACATCGGTCAGCACCGATAAACAGGCTGCACCTGCCTCCTGATACTGTGCCGCAATTTCCGCAGGGTTGAAGTTCTCGCGAATAATCCCCTTAGATGGCGAAGCTTTCTTAATTTCAGCAATGACACCTGGACGTTTCGAGAGTAAAGACTGGGCAAAACCACGCACAGGTGATGCACCCTGGGCCAGCTCCTCCAGATCTTTATAGCTTTTCTGCTTTAAACGTAGGGCAAATTCTTCTTTTTTACGGTCAACAATCTTGCCTAAAATTGTATTTGCGATATCCACCATGATCAAAATTCCTGACCGAATTAAGCTTCGTAATGTTTAATGGTTTTGGTAAATTCAGACAGCACACTCATTTTTTCAAGTGCCTGACCGCCGTAAATAATGTCATGTGCCAGCGCAACACCTTGCTTATAGCTGCTGGTTAAACCGGAGACATAAATACCTGCGCCGGCATTCAGCGCGATCATGTTGGCGGCTTTATCACCGATGTCTGATTTTTTCTTGCCCAGCGCGTCTTTGATCAAAGCCAGACTTTGCGCAGAATCTTCCACAATCAGTCCGGTCAGAGTTTGCGACTCAATATCGACCGATTCAGGAATAATGTCCCATTCGGTAACTTCGCCATTTTTCAGTTCAGCAACATGAGTTGAGGAGGCAATACTGATTTCATCCAGCCCATCACGTGAATGTACCACCATCACATGTTCAGCACCGAGCTGTTTCATGACTTCTGCAATCGGACGGCAGAGTTCATTAGAAAATACGCCAATCACTAAACGATTTACTCCGGCCGGATTCGTAAGCGGGCCAAGTAAATTGAAAATGCTACGAATCCCTAGTTCTTTACGTGGGCCGATTGCATATTTCATGGCTTGATGATGATTAGGTGCAAACAGGAAACCGACACCGACATCACGGATACAGCGTTCAGTCTGCTGCATATTCAGGTCCAGATTAATCCCGGCCTGTTCCAGCAAATCTGACGAACCTGATTTGGTCGAAACGCCGCGGTTACCATGTTTGGCTATAGTTGCACCGGCTGCTGCGATCACGAATGCAGAGGCAGTAGAAACGTTAAACAGGTTTTGACCGTCACCGCCTGTGCCGACGATATCGACCAGATAAGGAATGTCACTGACATCAATTTTAGTGGCAAGTTCACGCATGACACGTGCAGCTGCGGTAATCTCATCAATGCTTTCGCCTTTAAGACGTAAGCCCATCAGCAGGGCACCAATCTGGGCATCGGTCGCTTCACCTGACATGATGGCACGCATCACGTCTTGCATTTGATCCTGAGTCAGGTGAATGTTTTTAGTAATATTGCTTAAAGCTTGTTGAATATTCATAAGATGTTCTTAGGCATAAATTTCGAGAAAGTTTTTAAAGATTTGATGACCATGCTGGCTCAGAATCGATTCAGGATGGAACTGCACGCCTTCGACCGGCAATGTCTTATGTTTCACACCCATAATTTCTTCCATAGAGCCATCCGCTTCATTGGTCCAGCAGGTGACTTCCAGACATTCGGGCAAGGTAGCTTGATCAATCACCAGTGAATGATAGCGCGTTGCAGGAAATGGAGAAGGAAGATTGCTGAAAATCCCGGTATCACTGTGGTACATATCAGACAGACGGCCATGCATGACACGTTTGGCACGCACGATATCACCGCCAAATGCCTGCCCAATACTTTGATGACCAAGACAAACGCCCAGTAAAGGAATTTTGCCAGCAAAATGCTGAATGGCAGGAATAGAAATTCCTGCCTCACTTGGCGAGCACGGGCCGGGGCCAATCACTAAATACTTAGGTTGCCATCGCTCTATATCTTCCAATGTCACGGCATCATTACGGACTACTTTTACTTCTTGATTCAGTTCGCCAAAATATTGGACGATGTTATAAGTAAAGGAGTCATAGTTGTCGATCATTAAAAGCATGAGCTTAACCTATTGAAATTAATGCACTTAACTGTGCTAATGTTGTCCAGATCGTACTTTATTTATACGTGTTGCAAGCACTTGCCTGACACAACTAAATCATTGATTTCATTGTGTGAAAATAAAGCACGCTTCATCATAGCAAAAAATAGCTGCATTCGGCGCAACAATTTCGTTCAATTTATTGGCTTTAGAAACCTATAGAAAATTAAATAAAATTTTAATCATGATTTAAAGTAATAGGCTTACTCAGAGAAAGTTTTAAATGAATATTTTTTAGAGTAAAACTTAAAAATGAAAAAATGAGATCAAAGAGAGGTAAAATGCTTGATGAAAAAAACATCACTTGAATAATTAAGCTTTATATAAACTTTTCTATTGAAAGTAGATTTAAAGAAAATGCCTCATAATAGGCATACAATCCCAAATGAATCGCAAAATTTTCTTTACTGATATCTACCAAAAAACGCTCAATTTTTAGCCAAAAACAAGTAAAAACATAACAAAAGTAAGAAAAAGCAGCATATTTGCTATAAAAAGCTATGTTTCTCATACATCTTTATAGATACATGCACTATTTAGGTGCGCTAAAAAATAAAGCTGAAATAAAATAAATGAAGAATGCTTGAATATAGTGCATTTAGTTTTGCAGCTAGTATAATAGCCGCAAAGTATTTTTGTCACTTCATGATTTCTTATAAAGATTTCAATATTTTATCTATACTTTTAAAAGTTGGTACGGTAATTGCTTAATAACTATCAACTGCTAACACGCACTTCACGGGTGCAACAAAAACATCGGAGCAAAATGAGCATGGCGAACAAGGTCCTTCAACTCATACAAGAAAGTGGCGCAAAATGGGTCGATTTTCGCTTTACTGATACCAAGGGTAAAGAACAACACGTCACTTACCCAGCAGACAGTATTGATGAAGATACATTTGAAGACGGCAAAATGTTTGACGGTTCTTCAATTGCAGGTTGGAAAGGCATCGAAGCATCGGACATGATTTTACGTCCGGATGCGGCAACAGGTTTTATCGACCCGTTCTTTGCAGAGCCAACAGTTGTTGTAACTTGTGACGTAATCGAGCCATCAACTGGTCAAGGTTATGATCGTGACCCACGTTCGATTGCGCGCCGTGCAGAAGAATATTTGAAATCTACCGGTATCGGTGACACTGCATTCTTTGGTCCAGAACCAGAATTCTTCGTATTTGACGAAGTAAAATGGGAAATCGACATGTCTGGCGCGCGCCATACATTGATCGCTGAAGAAGCTGCTTGGTCAACTAACAAAGACTACGAAGGCGGTAACTCTGGTCACCGTCCACGCGTAAAAGGCGGTTACTTCCCAGTTCCTCCTGTAGATTCTTCACATGACATGCGTGCAGACATGTGTGCGCGTATCGAAGACATCATGGGTCCAGGTCGTGTAGAAGTACATCACCACGAAGTTGCTTCTTGCCAGTTAGAAATTGGTGTGAGCTTCAACACTATGGTGCGTAAAGCAGACGAAGTTCAACAGTTCAAATATGCGGTTTGGAACGTTGCGCATCAATATGCAAAAACAGCAACCTTTATGCCTAAACCAATGGTTGGCGATAACGGTTCTGGTATGCACGTGCATATGTCGATCTCTAAAGACGGCAAAAACCTGTTTGCTGGTGATGAATATGCAGGCCTTTCAGAAATGGCGTTGTACTTCATCGGTGGTGTAATTAAACATGCCCGTTCTTTGAATGCGATTACTAACCCTTCTACAAACTCGTACAAGCGTTTGGTTCCACATTTCGAAGCACCGATTATGCTTGCTTACTCAGCGCGTAACCGTTCTGCATCTATCCGTATCCCTTACGTGTCTAGCCCGAAAGGCAAGCGTATTGAAGCACGTTTCCCGGATCCAATGATGAACCCGTACCTAGGTTTTGCAGCATTGTTGATGGCTGGTCTTGACGGTATTCAAAACAAGATCCACCCGGGTGAAGCTGCTGACAAGAACTTGTACGATCTTCCACCGGAAGAAGAAGCGAAAATCCCTACAGTGGCGCATAGCCTGGATATGGCGCTTGAAGCACTTCAAGCGGATCATGATTACCTGTTAAAAGGTGGCGTGTTCACGAAAGAAATGCTTGATGCCTACATCGAGCTTAAAACTGAAGAAGTTCGTCGTCTTAACACGACTACTCACCCAGTTGAATTTGATATGTACTACAGCTTGTAATTCATCACGAATTAAAGCAAAGAAAACCCGCGCATGTCGCGGGTTTTTTTGTATCATCTATTTATAATTTTAAATGATGGATGGGCTTAAATGGCACAACGTAAAAAGCACACCAGCTTTTATCCATGGATTGATCCAAAAGATCATAACAAAGGTTTTAAGTTGAACTTCTCTGAAGTGACTTATCTTGAAGTGGGGCGGACTCCCGAGGGTTATAAGCAGGCTCAATTTGTGGCGCTGAAAAATCCTGAAATAGCGCTGGATTATGCTTATCCAGAATCATTTTATTTGAGTGCTGAAGGTTTTATTTTAATTAAAACCCCACAAGGCAAATATGAAATCATTGCAAAAACAGATAACTGTTAACAATGAATAGTCGTTCTAGAAATCAAAATCAGCGTGTGTTGCTGTCAACTCTGCCTGTTGAGTTAAAACCGTGGCTGTATGCATCGGGTTCACTCACGCAACAACTGACCGATTTGGCGCAAGGACAATTCCATGTCGAGCCAATTCAAGAGCATTTTCAGCGTTTAAGCTTTGCCAATGCCAAATGGATGCAGATGTCACATCAGCATACTTCCTGGGTGCGTGAAAGTTATCTCTACGGCTCGGAACAGTCTCCTTGGGTGAAAGCCAAAAGCATCTTTCCGATTTTAAGCCTGCAAAAAAAAGCCCGAATTTTTCAGCATATTGGCACCAAACCGATTGGCTGGTTTCTGTTTCAGCGCACTAATCCACTGTGCCAGCGCCGGGTGGTACTTTTAGATGAGGGCTGGACCCGTCAGAGCTGCTATACTTGGCACGGCTGTAAATTTATCGTACAAGAAACATTTTTACCGGCATTTGAACACTTTATACAAAATTCACGGGCTTGATTTTTATGGCAACCGCACAAGCAATCACCTGGCGTGAGCGTCTTAGCGCCTATTATTATCTTTGTCGTTTTGATAAACCGATTGGGACTGAACTGGTTTTTTGGCCTACCATGTGGGCGCTGTGGATTGCAGCTCAGGGCATGCCACGTATTGAAATTTTAATTCCAATGATTTTGGGTGTGATTTTTATGCGGGCGGCAGGCTGTGCCATTAATGATTTTGCTGACCGTAAAGTCGATGCACATGTGGAGCGTACTAAAAACCGCCCATTAGCGACCGGGATTATCAGTGCCAAAGAGGCCGTGATGGTATTTCTGGTTTTGGTGGCTGCCAGTGCCTGCTTGCTATTTTTTCTGCCAATCGAAACTTTTTACTGGTCATTTGGGGCTTTGTTTCTAGCGTTTATTTATCCTTTTATGAAGCGCTATACCCATTTGCCTCAAGTCTTTCTGGGAGCAGCATTTTCCTGGTCGATTCCGATGGCTTATACCGCAGTTGGACAAACGCCGGATTTAACCTGCTGGCTTCTATATTTTGGTAATCTGGCCTGGACTGTAGCTTATGATACCCAATATGCGATTGCGGATCGTGAATATGATTTAAAGATTGGAGTGAAATCTACAGCGATCTTATTTGGCCAGCATGACATTCAAATTATTAGTGCTTTACAGGCCGTTAGTATTGTGTTGATTGCTGCGGCACTTTGGCTAGAAAATTTATTGCTTCCATTTGGTCTGGCTGCATTAATTGTTGTTGCTCTTGATTTTATTTACCAATGGATAAAAACACGTGATCGAGATCCTCAATGGTGTTTTTGGGCATTTCGTCACAATCGCTGGGTTGGCTTGTTAATTTTTTGCGGTATTTTTATGGCTTTGGTCGTTTAAAGATATTTATCTTAAAAGTTAAGTTGGCATAAAGCATCCTATTCGGGTGCTTTTTTTTATGCCTTAATGGAGCTTGCATGTAGTTTCATGCTTAAAAATAATGATTAAAAAGGATATCTTATGAAATTTACAAAAATAGCAGTTGGATTGGCAGTTTCTGTTTCCATGCTGTCGTTAACAGCTTGTAATGATGATAATGACTCATCTATTTTGACTCAGAAACCAACATTTATCTCAGAAGCTAATTATGCTTTGGATAGTGTCGATAGTAGCTCATCGATCAAGGTGATGACCTATAACATGACCAATGTACAGGGGAAAACAGCAGAAGCAACGGCTTTGGTATTGTTTCCTGATGCGCCGCAGCCTAAAGATGGCTATCGAATTGTAGTTTGGGAACATGGGACTGTGGGTGCTGGGGATGATTGTGCGCCGAGTAAGAATATTATTCACCCTCGTTTTAAAATATTAGCCAATAGTTTATTAGCAGCAGGTTATGTCATTGTTGCACCTGACTACGAGGGGCTAGGTACAAAAGGTGTACATCCTTATCTAAATTTGTCTAGTGCAGCACAATCAGCAATTTTTGCTGTTAAGGCAGCGAAAGCTCATTATGGTACAAAGCTGAATGGTGAATGGATGTCGATTGGTCAATCACAAGGTGGACATGCATCATTAGGCACTGCAGAATTTGCCAATACAGATACCAGTTATAAGGGAGCAGTTGCAGGTGCACCAGCCTCAAGTTTAGGTCAAATTATTCAAATTTATCTTGATCCGAATTTAAATGTTGATACGAATGGTCAGCCTAACGCGCAAGGACTGAATCGATTGGATGAGCAGTTGATGCAAGTGCGTTATGCAGTAAGTATGGGACAGCTAACGGGTGCGCAAGGGCAAATGCTTATCAGTCAAATTGCAGATGGATATGCAGAGCTTTTAGCTTATGCGGCATTAACCAGTTCAGGTATTAAGGCGTATGAACCCAATTATGATTTGAAAAGTATCTTTACTGCAGATGCGGGCGTGATTGCAGAGCAAGCCTATGGTCGTACTGGTGATGAAGGGGCGTGTTTAAGTTATTCAGACCCGAACAGTGAGAATGATCTACAAGAACAGTTTAAAGCTGGGATACTTGAATTCTTAAAAGATTCAAATCATATGATTTCTCAGTATGGAATTAATTTAAATAAAATCCAAACAGATCCAGTGGTTCAGAAATTCTTGCTTGATAATCAGCCTGCAACTAACGCAACTGCGGCTAAAGTGATTAAAACACCAGTTTATATTATTCAGGGTGCAGATGATCAGGCTGTATTGCCACCTGTTACTCAAGCATTGGTTGCTAATATGAAATTACAGGCAACCAAATATTTCCCACAAGCCGACTATTCAAGTAAATATGAGTTGGATGTTGTACCAAATGCGAGTCATACGCAAGCGATAGTGTGTAGAAATGAAAAAGCTGTCGATTTTATTCAAGCACACATGCCTGCAGGAACTGGCATCGTACTAACTAGTGCGCAGAAAGATGCAAGTACCAGTCCGCATTGTACAGGCACTGCAGCAACCAATTAATTTATGTTGATTCAAAAAAAGGAGCTAGTCTCCTTTTTTTATGTAAATTTTGGGCTTAACAAAAGCCTGTGAATACAAGGCTTGAGCTATGACTTTATTTTGTTATATTGGGCAGTGTAATTAAATGACGAAATTAAAGCAGGTTTGTTATGTCCGAGCAGCCACAGCCCCGCAGTGTCAAAAAGCTATTGATCTTCGGTACGCTTGCACTTTGTATTCCGGTATTTTTAATTAGTATGGCATTTCTTGCAGTGAATAGTGATGCTAAAAATCAGGAAAAATACAAGCAGCAGCAGGCAGATATGATTGCGCGTATTGAAGCACGAGAAGCTGCGGAAAAGCTCAAAGCAGAGCAGGATGTTAAGGCAGATTCAACTCAAGCTGCGTCTGAAAGTAGTGCAACAGCACCTTAATCTATCTAGAATCCCTTTGCACTTGTCTAATACTGCAAATGTCTGTGTGGTAGATAGTTGCATGGGTTTCTGCAAACGATGATTTGACTGTAGATATTCGATACTTAGTAATTAGGCAAGCCGTATTCTAGAATGGAAAAATATAGCCACCCATCATCCGATCGGTGGCTATATTTAAATCATCTTAAAGCAATTCTTTGCGCAATTGTTCTGAAGATTTAATTGAAAGTAGGGCAGGTGCTACATCTAGGGCTGTTTTGGCACCATATTGCTGAGTTTGATTCAGACGGTAGCAGGCACGGGCATAAGCCACTAGAACACTTGCAGTAAACTCTGGATTGCTATTCAGCTTTAAAGAAAACTCAATCACCTGTTTTTGTGCATCACTGGTATTACCACTACGAATGACAAAACCGCCATGTGGCATATCTTGGTGATCTTTCAGTAAAGTTTCCTCACTGATAAAATTCACAGTCGTATTATAATCTGCAAAATAATCAGGCATGCTGACGATGGTTTGTTCAACTGTTGCTGCATCAGCTCCTTGTTCCAAGACCACATAACAGTCACGATGATGTTTATCTTTGGTGCTTAACTCAGGTCGTGCGCCACTGCGGACTTGTTCAATAGCATCAGTGGATGGAATGGTATATTGAACACCAGCTTTCACCCCAGGTACACGGCGGATCGCATCCGAATGGCCTTGGCTTAAGCCTTTACCCCAAAAAGTATAAGTTTCGCCATCTGGTAATAGCGCTTCACCAAATAAACGGTTAATCGAGAACATGCCAGGATCCCAGCCAATAGAAATCATGGCTGTTTTTTTGTTAGCAAGGGCGGGTGCATCGACTGCAGCATAGTATTCCGGAATACGTGCATGCGTATCAAAACTATCTACAGTATTGAATTTACTTGCAAAGATAGGCGCCTGTTGTGGCAAGTCATCTTTAGAGCCGCCACAAAGAATCAGCACATCAATTTTATCGCTAAACTCATTTAATAGTGCATCCATGCTATACACTTGAGTTTCTGCAAAGCAAGGAGAGACGCTGCTTGGTGAGCGGCGAGTAAAAATACCGACAAGCTGCATATCAGGATTTTTCTGGATGGCAGTTTCAACACCGCGGCCAAGATTACCGTAACCCGCGATACCAATACGAATAGAATTTTGCATAAATAAACGATCACTGAATAAAAAAACAACGCCAAAAATAAGCAAGGTGATGATGGCCAGAAATGGAACAGGCCAATCAGGTCATCTGACTTATATTTTGTTTTCGAAAGGATTATAGAGCGATAATTTAAACTTTATCACCCTAATCCTGCAGAAAGGCAGGTTTAACTGAGAATGCTTGTGATGAGACGCTAAACTGGACGAGGATAGGTTAGTTTTGAAGCATGAAAAGCTGCCGAGAAATTAAAAGCGGAGCAGGAGGCTTTGATTAATCCAATTCAAGCTGCAGCGAGAAATATCGAAATTGCAGCTTAATTTATTTTAAATCCCTTTGCAGTTGTCTGATAGTCGGAATCTGGGTGTATCGAATCACGGTATAGCCTGCTGCAATCAGCATGGCATCGCGTTCAGCATCTTCCTGCTCTTTGCCAATATGGCTCGGATCATCCAGTTCGACAATCGCCACTACATTATATTCACGATCAAGTACCACGAAGTCTGTGACTTTGCGATTAAATTGATTCCGCATTTTCATCTGATCGTGCGTGATCAAAGCGCTAAACGCGACTTGTGCCAGAATGTGATGATGAGGAAAGGCATCTTTCAGACGTGTAAACATCCTGCTTTCAAAAGCAGTAATGACGCGCTTCGGATAGAATTTCTTTTGACGGGTGAAGAGGTGTGGGAAGAGCAGGCAAACTAATGCAAAAGTTGCCAGGCAGCCAATCACAAAAAATATAAACTGACTCAAATTAAACACAGATCACAAAAGGGGAGAATAAAAAAACCCACTTCGCAATGAGTGGGTTTCTTCAGAATCTTGGCTCTCCCACCTGGGCTCGAACCAGGGACCTGCGGATTAACAGTCCGTCGCTCTACCGACTGAGCTATGGGAGAATAGATTGGCTCTCCAACCTGGGCTCGAACCAGGGACCTGCGGATTAACAGTCCGTCGCTCTACCGACTGAGCTATTGGAGAATCTGACAGCGATTATAGAGAGATTTGAAAAGGGGTCAAGGCACTTTTAGAAAAAAGCTGAAGAAATTGAATCAAGTGTTTTAAAAATAGTCGAAAAGGTTTGTAGTTTAAACTGTTATGTTTATGTAAACCGGTCCTAACAGCAAAATCGCGATCAGCCTGAATTTTGATAAGTGATCTGGATCATAAGAAATGAGCGGTTGATCGCGCATATAAATCAATATGATCTCAATTTAAAAAATACAGCTATAAAAAAACCCACTTCGCAATGAGTGGGTTTTTTAGAATCTTGGCTCTTCCACCTGGGCTCGAACCAGGGACCTGCGGATTAACAGTCCGTCGCTCTACCGACTGAGCTATGGAAGAATAGATGGCTCTCCAACCTGGGCTCGAACCAGGGACCTGCGGATTAACAGTCCGTCGCTCTACCGACTGAGCTATTGGAGAATCTGATCGGCATTTTAGGGAGGAATCAGAAGGTCGTCAATCAATTAATGTAAAGAAATGAATTGTTTGCTTTATTAATATTCACTTAGTGCCTAAAAATAAAAAAATCACCCAAAATGGGTGATTTTTTTAGCAAAGAAATAAAAAATTATTTCTCAACACCTGCAGGTTGACCTGCATATTTCGCATTTGCATAATCCCAGTTTACTAGGCTTTCTAGGAAAGTAGAGATGTACTTAGGACGAGCATTACGGAAATCGATGTAGTAAGCGTGTTCCCAAACGTCAATCGTCAACACTGCAATTTTACCGTGCGCCATTGGCGTATCAGCATTTGAAGTTTTCATGATAGAAAGCTGACCGTTTACTTCGTCAGCCACTAACCAAGCCCAACCTGAACCAAACTGAGTAGTTGCAGCAGCAGCAAATTCTTCAGCAAATTTTTCATAAGAACCGAAAGCTTCGTCAATTTCTACAGCCAAAGTACCAGTTGCTTTACCGCCACCGTTTTTAGCCATACAGTTCCAGTAGAACGTGTGGTTCCAAACTTGAGCCGCGTTATTGAAAACACCTGCTTTAGAAGCATCACCAGCAGTTGCTGTAATAATTTCTTCTAGAGTTTTGCCTTCAAGCTCAGTACCAGCGATCAGGTTATTCAGGTTAACCACATACGTATTGTGGTGTTTGTCGTGATGGTATTCTAAAGTTTCCTTGCTGATGTGTGGAGCAAGATCTTCGTAGCCGTAAGGTAATGCTGGTAAAGTAATGGTTGTCATGTTCTCAATTCCTTGCATTTTGCTGGGTTTTAACAATAAGTGGCTTTATTGTAATAGATAATCGGGCAGAAATGGGCATCGTGTATAAATAACAATACAGAATAAAGCCTGAAAATATATGAATAAAGCCACTGATCATAACCGTCAGTCGAATTAAATCGGATTGTTTAATTCGAAATAATCATACTCAATATTAAACTGTTCTGAAATAGCCTTGGCCAGGCGTTGCACACCGTATTTTTCAGTCGCATGATGGCCACAGGCATAATAATGCACATTCAGTTCCTGAGCTTCATAAAAGGTCCGTTCAGACACTTCGCCCGAAATATAGGCATCACAGTTCTGTAGTGCCGCTTTTTGAATATAATCCTGCGCACCGCCGGTACAGAAACCGACTTTATGGATTTGAGTTTTGTCTGCAGGCAGATGAATCGCATCAAAGCCCAGCTTTTCTGAAACATAATTTTTAAAATCTTCCGGACTGATTGGCTGTTTTAAATAGCCAATATTGCCAATCGGACGTTTTTCACTCGGATCCAGCTGTTCGATATTTTCGAGTTCTAATAAATCCACAATGGCAGCATTATTTCCCAGAGTTGGATGACTGTCTAAAGGTAGGTGATAGCCAACCATTGAAATATCATTTTGAATCAGGGTTTTAATTCGTTTACCGCGCATTCCGGTAATTGGATAAGCTTCACCTTTCCAAAAATAACCATGATGAACCAGCAATAAATCTGCACCTTGCTCAATTGCAGCTTCAATTGCACTTTGGGAGGCGGTCACGGCACAGAGGATTTTATTCACCTCGGATTTGCCTTCAATCTGCAAGCCATTCGGTGCATAGTCCTTAAATTCACGTGCTACCAAAGTCTGGTCACACCATTGAATAATATCGTTCAAATTCGCCATAAAATTCCTGTAAGTTTAAAAACTTGCCCATATTTATCTATAGCTTTAATTGTAACTAAAGCTGCACAAATCTCTGTGGAATTTTTTGTGTTTAGTTATGTATTTAGCATTACAATAGGACACAAATTACTTAGTCATCAACGAATTAAAATATTTTAGAGGATAGCAACGTGCGCCGCACCTTTACATGGTTACCCTGGGTGTTACTGATTTTAGTCATTATCGGTTTTTTGGGGTGGCAACAACTACAAAAACCAAAGGCACCAGTTGCGCCAGATGGCGTCAAAATGCCTGCTGAAAAAGTAGAGCCGTTGATTGATACGTCGCGCTCAGGAGGCGTGGTCTCCTATAGTGCTGCTGTAAAAGTGGCAGCACCGGCTGTTGTGAATATTTTTACTACCCAAAAAGTCAAGCAACAGGCGCATCCTTTACTGACCGATCCGGTATTTCGTGAATTCTTTGGCGATCAGTTGCCTGACCAGTATGGACAAAGCCCGAATGAAAACAGTTTAGGTTCGGGTGTAATTGTACGTCCAGACGGTTATATCCTGACCAATAACCACGTGATTGCGCAGGCCGATCAGATTGTAGTGGCTTTGCAGGATGGACGTCGTGCCGAAGCTAAAGTGGTCGGAACTGACCCGGATACCGATCTGGCCGTAATCAAGATTGAACTGACGCAATTGCCAGTTTTGCCATTTAAACTCAGTGGCAATGAAGTCGGTGATGTGGTTCTGGCCATTGGTAATCCTTTTGGTGTTGGGCAAACCGTGACGCAGGGGATTATCTCGGCAACGGGCCGTTCAGATTTGGGTATCAATACCTATGAAGACTTTGTACAGACCGATGCTGCAATTAACCCGGGTAACTCGGGCGGTGCACTTATTGATGTCGCCGGTAATTTAATTGGCGTCAATACCGCAATTTTCTCGCAGTCTGGTGGTTCGCTGGGGATTGGTTTTGCCATTCCGGCCAAAATTTGTCAGCAGGTGATGAATGCCATTTTGAAAGATGGCCGTGTCGTTCGTGGTTGGTTAGGTATCAGCTTATTGCCTGCAGAACGTGATGATGTCCTGCAACCTAAAGAAAAAGGTGTAACGGTCGCAGAAGTGCTACCGGATGGACCTGCTGCCAAGGCTGGAATCCAGCGTGGCGATAAGATTATGAAAGTAAATGAGGAAGAGATTAGTTCTGCCTCACATCTGATTAATTTTGTGGCCTTGCAAAAGCCAAACAGTACCATTCAGATTGAAATTGAGCGGGCAGGAAAAACCATGATCCTAGAGGTTGTGGTGACTGAACGTAAGGCACAAAACAGTGCTTCACAATATATTCCTCTGCCAGGCCAATAAGTTTGATCAAAAAAAATCCCTCATCATGAGGGATTTTTTTATGCAATTATTTCAGCTTGTTCTGATACAAAAGTGAAATATTAAGCGCTTTATAAATCATTTAGCTTAATGAAATAACATTAAAAGAGAAAATAAAAATGACTTTTATGACGGCAGATCAGGCCAAAATTTTATCCAATGTTGCTAACCTGGATATTGAAATGTACAAGCCCCGTCTGGCACAACTAATTGAAGATAATGCCAGACAAGGCAATACAGCGGTACTGACAGTTTTTCCTAAACATCTGCCTTTGGAAGATATTCGTGACTTGTCTGCGGAGTTAACAGATCTAGGCTATAACGTGCGCTTTGAGGTACAGGAATTTTATTACAGCTTTAATGTGTACTGGCTATAATTTTAACAATTGTTCAAAAATAGTCCTGTTCAGGCATGTATTTTGCTGCACTCATCTCATAGCGAAACTATGAGAATTTTATGTCTTTATTTATTCATCATGCAGCATGGGTTGATGCGCCTTATGTAGTACTTTCCTCCGGATTAGGCGGACATGCCAGTTTCTGGAATCCACAAATTGAGGCTTTGCAGCAATATTTTCATGTGGTGACTTATGATCAGGAAGGTTGCCATTCGGATTCTGAACTGTTGTCAATACCTTATTGCGTAGATCATATGGTCCGACAGATTCTGGATTTATTGATCAATCAGGATATCCGTGAATTTCATTTTATTGGTCATGCATTGGGTGGGCATATCGGCATGCAGCTTGCGACTTATCAGGTTGATAAAGCGTTTAAGTTATTCAGCCTGACTATGTTGAATGCCTGGGGAGAACTGGATTCACATACCCAAAAATGTTTTCAGGCACGAACTTCCTTATTAGTGAATAGCGGGGCAGAGGCATATGTGAGAGCACAGGCTTTATTTCTTTATCCGCCGCAGTGGATTTCAACCCATATTGATCAGTTAACCGAAGCAGAGAACAAGCAGCTTTTAGATTTTCCTCCAATTTCAAATGTTCTAGCACGCTTACAAGCTGTGCAGGCTTTTAAACTGAACACAGAGCATCAGCAAGCATTAAAAGATGTTCCTATACATCTAATTGCCAATCAGGATGATTTTCTGGTGCCTTATCAACGGTCACAGCAATTACAGCAATGCCTGCCGCATAGTCAGCTCAGTTTACTCGCTACAGGTGCACATGCTTCCACCGTGACCGAGACAGATCAGGTGAATCAACTGATCCTTTCCTTCCTGATTTCCCCTTAGTTTGAAGATTTTTTTAAAGCCAGACCTCGTGTCTGGTTTTTTATTTTTTCTAATCAATCATTTTTGTAGCATCAGCATGGTTTTTACTTCGAATTGATGCATGAACTGCAAATGCAAAAATTGCTACGAGTGCACTTGAATGAAACAATATGTTCAAAATTGACTCATAGGTAAAAATGGTTATTTTACTAAAAATTCAAAAAATAAAATATTAAGTAATTGATAATTATAAATCAAATATAATTGGCACACGCTTTGCAATGTTTATCTTGTAAATAAAAGTCCCGAAGTGGAATCGGAATTTTGAATAAGTGTTAAAAATAATGAGGTGTGAAAATGAAAATAGGTGTCTTCTGTCCAATTGGAAATAACGGCTGGTTAATCTCTGAAAATGCACCACAGTACATGCCGACTTTCGAGTTAAACAAACAAATCGTGCAGCGTGCTGAACACTATGGTTTCGATTTCGCACTTTCCATGATCAAGCTGCGTGGCTTTGGTGGCAAGACCGAATTCTGGGAACATAACCTGGAAACTTTTACCCTGATGGCGGGTCTCGCAGCGGTGACCAGCAAAATTCAAATTTATGCAACGGCAGCCACTTTGGTCATGCCACCGGCAATTGTGGCACGTATGGCATCTACCATTGATTCTATTTCTAATGGCCGTTTCGGTCTGAATGTGGTGACCGGCTGGCAGCCACCTGAATACACCCAGACGGGCATGTGGCCAGGCAATGAGTATTTTGGCAAGCGCTATGAATATCTGTCTGAATATGTACAGATCCTGCGTGAGCTCTGGGCAACTGGAAAATCAGACTTTAAAGGCGAACATTTCCAGATGGAAGACTGTCGTGTCAGCCCTCGCCCGCAAGCAGACATGAAAATCATCTGTGCTGGTCAGTCTGATGCCGGTCTGGAGTTTTCTGCGCAATATGCTGACTACAACTTCGTGTTTGGTAAAGGGCTGAATACACCGACCGCTTATGCAGAAATTAATGATCGCCTAAAAGAAAAAACAGATGTGACGGGTCGTGATGTACAGACTTATGTGCTGTTTATGGTCATCGCGGCAGAAACTGATGAAGAAGCTCAAGTGAAATGGCAACACTATAACGATGGCGCAGATATGGAAGCGATTAACTGGTTGATGAATCAGGGCGGGAAAGACACGACTTCCGGTGCAGATACCAATATCCGTCAAATGGCGTCTAGCGTATCTCCAGTGAATATCAATATGGGAACCTTGGTAGGTTCTTATGAAAATGTGGCACGAATGTTGGATGAAATTGGCGAGATCAAGGGCACTGAAGGTGTGTTGCTGACCTTTGATGATTTCGTTCAGGGTGTAGAAGATTTCGGTCAGAAAATCCAGCCATTGATGAAATGCCGTGACCATATTGTGATTGAGGGTGAAGCACCTGTACTGGAGAAAAGCGCATGAGTGAATTAGGGGTAAGGGCCGGTTTTACTGAAAAACTCGGTACCGGAAAATCGCTTAAAGCTGAGCCTGAAGCAATCTGCCTTGCACCTGAACAGACTGCCCTGATTGTGATCGACATGCAGAATGCCTATACCTCGCAGGGTGGCTATCTGGATCTGGCGGGTTTTGATGTTTCAAAAACTAAATCGGTCGTAGATAACATTAAAAAGGCAGTCGATGCTGCGCATGCGGCCGGTATTCAGGTCATTTATTTCAAAAATGGCTGGGATGCCGAATATAAGGAAGCGGGTGGTACGGATTCTCCGAATTTCCATAAATCGAATGCCTTAAAAACCATGCGTAAACGTCCTGAATTACAGGGTCAATTGTTAGCAAAAGGCGGTTGGGATTTTGAGCTGATTGATGAGTTAAAGCCACTGCCACAAGACCTGGTCATTGAAAAACCTCGCTATAGCGGTTTCTTTAATACCGCACTGGACAGCATGTTGCGTGTCCGTGGCATCCGTAATCTGGTTTTTGTCGGAATTGCCACCAATGTCTGCGTGGAGTCGACCCTGCGTGATGGTTTCTTTCTGGAATATTTCGGCGTGGCGCTGGCGGATGCATGCCATCAGGCCGGGCCAGTCGAAGCCCACGAAGCCAGCCTGTACAACATCAAGACCTTCTTTGGCTGGGTGTCCGATACCGCAAATTTTATCGATACCTTTCAAAAAGAAAGTGAATCACTTAAAGAAACTAAATTGGCTGAAAGTGCCTAAAGAATTAAAGATCAGGATTAAGGGAAAAATAGTATGCCTAAAGAAGTCATTATTCCAGCAGGAACGTCGAAACCACTAGCACCGTATGTGCCGGCAACCAAGGTAGACAATATTGTCTATGTGTCGGGCACGTTGGCTTTTGATGAAAATAATAACGTGGTGCATGTCGGTGATGCGGCAGCCCAGACCCGTCATATTCTGGAAACCATCAAACGTGTCATTGAAGAAGCTGGTGGCAGCATGGACGATGTGACTTTTAACCATGTATTTGTCAAAGATTGGGCAGATTATGCGGCGATTAATACCGTTTATGCAGAGTATTTTCCGGGAGATAAACCGGCACGATATTGCGTACAGACTGGCTTGGTAAAACCGGATGCGCTGGTCGAAATTGCTTCGATTGCCCATGTATAAGCTAATCCACCTGATTAAATCTCATTACTAGATGCCCTGGGTCTAAAACTGAATATTGACTTGGGGTAGGGAGAACAGCATGAATGCCAAACTGTCTAAAATCATCACGGAAGCAGTTACAGAAAACCGTGCATTAAATAAGGTGCTAAAGACTGAAAACGCAGCTGAAGTGTTTACCCAGGTCGATCAGCAGATTTTCCGTCAGGGTATGTCCAATCTGGGTGCTGCTGTGAATGTGATTACTACACAAGGGGATGCAGGTTTGGCCGGGTTTACCGCGTCCGCCGTATGCAGTGTGACGGATACACCGCCGACTTTGCTGGTCTGCCTGAACCACTCAGCATCAGTTTATGAAACTTTTAAGAAAAATCAGGTGTTGTGTGTGAATACCTTAGCCTCACATCAGCAGCATCTATCCAATCTGTTCGGTGGAAAAACACCGATGGCAGAGCGTTTCAGTCAGGGGAACTGGAAAACGTTGGTGACCCAGTCACCTGTACTTGAGGATGCCTTAGTCAGTTTCGACTGCGAGGTAGTCCAATGTTTATCTGTAGGCAGTCATGACGTGCTGTTCTGTGAAGTGAAAGCCATGTGCCAGCGTCAAGGCAATGCGCTGATGTACTTTAACCGTTCTTACTGTGAGCCACACAAAATGTGCTAAATCAATTCAGTCCTAATCAAGGAGGGGAAGCCCATGCAAGAAAAAGAAACGTGGTTTCCAAAATTTAAGCCTTATCAAGGCAATATCGATACAACGCCAGTTCAAACAGATGAATATCTGCCGGCTGGGAAAAGTATTATTCTCGGCTTACAGCATGTGTTTGCGATGTTTGGGGCAACCGTGCTGGCGCCGCTTTTAATGGGGTTTGATCCCAATCTCACGATTTTTATTACCGGGATTGGTACCATTTTATTTTTCCTGATCACTGGCGGTCGATTGCCAAGTTATCTGGGATCCAGTTTTGCCTTTATTGGCGCCGTGGTGGCAGTCACAGGCTACTCCGGAGCAGGGGCGAATCCCAATATTGGGCTAGCACTCGGGGGAACCATTGCCTGCGGTATTGTTTATGCCTTGATTGGCCTGCTGGTCATGAAAACCGGTACCGCATGGATTGAAAAGCTGATGCCACCCGTGGTCACGGGCGTCATCGTGATGATTATCGGTCTGAATCTGGCACCTGTCGCGATCAAAAGTGTCTCAGCCAACCAGTTTGATTCCTGGATGGCGTTGGTCACCATTATCTGTATCAGTGTGATTGCTGTCTTTACCCGTGGGATGGTACGCCGTCTGCTGCTGTTATTAGGCTTACTGTCTTCCTACCTGATTTATTTCCTTTTCACTAATGTAATGGGTTTCGGACCTGCGATTGATTTCAGTAAAGTCAGTGAAGCGGCATGGTTTGGTCTGCCAAATTTCCAGAGTCCAGTCTTTGAAATGAATGCGATGTTGATGATTGCACCGGTGGCCATTATTCTGGTCGCAGAAAATCTGGGACACTTTAAAGCGGTATCCGCAATGACCGGTAAAAATCTGTCGCCGTATATGGGACGCGGTTTCTTTGCAGATGGGGTTTGTACTTCACTATCGGCTTCTGTCGGCGGTACCGGGATGACCACTTATGCTGAAAATATCGGCGTGATGGCAGTGACCAAAGTGTATGCAACCACCGTGTTTATTTTTGCCGGGATCTTCGCCATTTTACTGGGACTTTCGCCTAAATTTGGGGCAGTCATTAGTACCATTCCAGTAGCTTTATTGGGTGGCGCATCGATTGTGGTCTTCGGGTTGATTACCGTGGCGGGTGCCAAAATCTGGGTAGACAACCATGTTGATTTTACCAAGAACAGTACCCTAATCATTGGTGCGGTGTGTCTGATTATGGGGACAGGTAATTATAGCTTGCAGATCGGTGGTTTTGATCTGGGTGGTATCGGTACTGCGACATTGGCAGCGATTTTACTCAATCTGTTCCTGAATCGTGGTGAAGATAAAGAATTGCCTGTAGCTGCATCGACCGCAACAGAAGTTGAGGTTAAGCCAGTCGCTTAATATGAGGAGTATTTTTTGAGTCAAACAATTGCATTTTTAGGACTCGGGGCAATGGGGTGGCATATGGCCTCCCATTTGCCAAACCTCGGACACCCGGTTTGGGTCTGGAACCGGACTGAACATAAAGCGCTAGATCATGCTCAATCTTTCAGGACTCTGGCAGTGGGTATTGAACAGGCGGTTCAAGCCGACTTTATCTTTTCCTGTTTGCCGACCAGTCAGGATGTGGAAGCATTAATTACCGCATATCCACCTAAACCCGGTGCAATCTGGATTGACTGTACCAGCGGTGTGCCGGAATCGGCACAAAAACTGGCAAAACGATTGGAGCAACAGGGAAGTTATTATCTGGATGCTCCAGTATCCGGTCAGACTGTTGGGGCAGAAAAAGGTACTTTAACCGTGATGGTGGGAGGAAATGAAGCTGCCTTTGAACAAGCTAAACCGATCATTGCTGCTTTTGCTGGCTTGATTGAATATGTGGGAGAAAGCGGTTCTGGTTTTGCAGTGAAAGCCGTTAATAATACTTTGATGGCGACCCATTTATGGGCACTGGCTGAAGGTTTGACTGTACTGAAAGGGCAGGGAGTTGATTTAAGCAGTGCGTTGAACTGTATTAATCATTCCAGTGGTAAAAGCAGCATGTCAGAAAATATCATGGCACAGCGGGTTTTAAGCCGTGAGTTTCATAAAACCTTTGCGCTGGATTTATTGCAGAAAGATATTGGTATTGCTTTGGAACTAGTGCAACAGCAGCAACTGGATTTATCAGTGATGTCATTGGTGCAACAACAGTTCCAGCAGATTGCCAAGCCACAGGCCAGCCAGTTGGATTTCTCCGCTGCGGTGCAAGGCTTAGAACAACGTACACAGATTGAATTAAGGGGTTAGAGTCTTTCTTATAAATTGCTATTCATAGAAAAACCATTATTTTGAATTAAATCCATAACGACAGATTTTATTATCAAAAATATGAAAAGCCGAGAATTTAATAACTCTCGGCTTTCTTATTGATTATTAATTTAAATAGCTTAAGCTAATGTTAAACCTTCCTAGGCTTCAGAAATTTACAGTCTATATTCATCTTTTAATTCTACTGATTCGTTTCATATTCCTGAATGACTTCAAGCGCGGCACGAAAGGCTTCCTGGGTTGCCGGTGCACCGCAGTAAGGCAGGCTATGCAACAACACTTCCTGAATTTCCTCAACCGTTGCGCCGTTATTTAGGGCACCTCGCACATGACCTTTTAGTTCAGTGGGACTTTTTTGCGCGGTTAGAAATGCAATGGTAATTAAAGAACGATATTTACGCGGTAAAATACCTTCACGTTGCCAGGTCGAACCCCACGCATGCTCATTAATCCAGTCCTGTAATGGCTGGGTAAATAGAACGGTATTTTCCTGAGCACGCTTCACAAAGCTTTCACCCATCACTTCAGTACGGACTTTCAAGCCATTTTCATAATCTTGTTGTGACATTGTCTACCCTCAATTTTCTTATAGGGCTAGCTTAGTACTTTCCATCCAAAATACCATCGTGCAATAGTCGTAAAAAAGTGGCTGAAAAGCCACTTGTAAAGCTTCCAGAGTAAAGCAATAAAATGACTTTACTCTGGAATTTATGACACCTTAAATTCAAGTTTTATTTAAGGTGATACTGAGTGTGAAGGATCAGTTTGCACTGAAGTATCCGTTCCTTTGGCATCTTCCTTGATGAGATACGGATTCTCAAGCTCTAATACCTCATTCAAATGCAGATCGAATATATCGGTCAACATGCTGTCATAACGGCGCGCATTGTAGTGCAGTAATTTTTCTGCTTCCTGATCATTAATAAAACCATGTAGCTGTGCATCTGCCACATGCTCTGCAAAGCTTAAACCCTTGAACTGGTCTTTATTCTCTGCTTTTTTAAAGCGATCCCACAGCTGTTCAATGTCCAGCAACATGGTGAAAGTAGATTCCATACGGCCGGTGACATCATGTTCATGAGTATTGTAATAGACATGTTTTTTCAAGACCTGGCGGAAAGCATTGTCTTCCATCATACTGTTCGCTACCTGCTGTTTCAGCTGGTCTGATGGTTTCTGTACCGGACGGCCAAATGGGAAGCATAACAGTTTGACCATGCCTGCTGCTGCACCTGATGGAAAGTTGGCAAACAGGTCAAAAAAAGCTTCTTGCGCTGTATATAGAGATTTTTCTAATGCAAGCTGTGCATGTAAACGCTCATCTTCAGTCTTTTTGCTATGCTCAAAAAATTTGAGAATTGAGGAAGCAATAAACAGATGTGCATGAATATCGGCCAGACGACCCGAAAGCATTTCCTTACGTTTGATATCCCCTGCGAGTAATCCTAGACACATATCCGCAGTTAAAGCAAAGTTGGCACTCAGCCGGTTAATGATCTTGTAATAAGGACGGGTAAAGTCAACAGCACTTTGCGGCGCAGCATTGGAGCCACCTGTAAAGGCATAGGCAAAGGAGCGAGCAGTCCGGTTAAAGGTGTAACCCAAATGCTTAAACAGCAAGTTATCAAAAGGATTTAGAGCCGCTGCCGGATCTTCTGCTTGTAAGAGCTGTAATTCTTCATAAAGATAAGGATGGCAACGCATTGAACCCTGACCGAAAATCATCAGGGAACGACTAAGAATATTGGCGCCTTCAACCGTAATGGAGACTGGAATTGCCTGATAATAAGGCGCCAGAAAGTTACGCGGCCCCATCTGAATGGCACGACCACCGACCACATCCATACCGTGATTGACCACTTTACGCATGCCTTCTGTCGCATAATATTTGGCAATCGCTGTCATTACGGCAGGCTTGCCGCGCTGATTCAGACCACAGGTGACCAGATAACGGAAAGCCTCCAGCATATAGGTATCACTGGCGATTTCACTGGTGGCTTCCTGAACACCCTCAAACTTACCAACTGAAATTTTGAACTGCTGACGGATGCGAGAGAAAGCGCCGACATTTAAATAAGTCATTTCTGAAGTAGAAGTAGACAGCGCTGGTAGGGAAATACCACGACCAACCGCCAGACATTCCATTAGCATGCGCCATCCTTTACCGGCATTTTTGACGCCACCAATAATCCAGTCCAGAGGAATAAACACATCTTTACCTTCAACCGTACCATTCATAAATGGTGGTCCGGGGTTATGCCGTGGTCCCACTATTACGCCTTCATGACTGGCAGGGAGCAGGGCACAGGTAATGCCATATTCAGTCTGATCACCCAAAAGATGATCCGGATCATACATTTTAAAGGCCAAGCCTACGACTGTCGCAATTGGAGCTAACGTAATCCAGCGTTTGGAAAAATTCATTCTCAGGCCTAAGACTTCCTGACCTTCAAACTGGCCATAGCAGACCACGCCCGTATCAGGAATCGCACCAGCATCCGAACCGGCCTCCGGACTGGTCAAACCGAAACAGGGAATTTCTTCGCCTCGTGCAAGACCCGGCAGATAACGGTTTTTCTGTTCTTCGGTACCGTAATGCAGCAACAGCTCACCCGGTCCGAGCGAATTCGGCACCATACAACTCACGGCTGTGGTCAGAGAACGCGAAGCAATCTTGCTCATCACCCGACTTTGGGCAAAGGAGCTAAAGGCACGACCGCCGTATTCTTTGGGAATAATCAGGCCTAAGAAACCATGTTCTTTAATATATTGCCAGACATGATCAGGTAGCGCTTTTTGCTCATGAATTTCCCATTCATCCAGCATGCTGCACAAGGTTTCAACTTCATTGTCCAGAAAGGCCTGTTCTTCTAGCGACAGCTTTGGATAGGGATAACTGTTAAAGGTTTCCCAGTTCGGTGCACCCATAAACAGTTCTTTTTCCCACCAGCTGGTTCCGGAGTCCAATGCTTCACGTTCTGTCGGGCTGATACTCGGCATGGCATTGGCCAATGCTTTATAGGCCGGTTTGGAAATGAATGACATGCGTAAAGGTTCGATCATCACTACGAGACTAATCAGGATGAGCGGAATACCGAGAATAAGTGACCAGGGGCTAATAAAGGCACAGACCACTGACATCACCATCAGTGCAATTGCACCCGCGCTACGGGAGAGCTGAAAATAGAAAACTGCCCATAAACTGAGTAATAGCAGGAGTACAGCAAATATAAATAGCATTGTTATAGTTCTCCAGATTTATACAACGTTGCCTGTGCTGGGATCTCATAGAATTTTTGTCACAGTTCATTCATTTTTTTGTCGCTTGAGGATCGGACAGGTTCAGCATTGCACGTGTGAGAATGATCGTTTTCAAGTCTTGCAACGATATTTTTAAATCTTTCATCTATTTCTGAGATTGTTTGAAAAATGCTCAATCTTCAAGTGAGAACGCGCAAAGAAATGTGAAGATAAGTAATGACTTAATCTTATCTAAAATAAAAAATGGCGTTTAACGCTGAGTAGAATTTCAATTATGGATATTAAAAAGCCCTCTACTTGAGAGGGCTTTTATTTCATTTATTTAAACAGGATTAAGCTTCAATGGCCTGAACTGCAATTTTTTTGGCAGGGTCAACTTTACGGCGCACTGCTGGAACTGGTTCGCCGTAGTATTGGCGGTCGGCAAAGTAGCTTGAACGAACCATTGGTGCTGCCCAGATATTGCGGAAGCCCAGTTTTTGGCCATGTTCGGTATAACGCTCGAATTCTTCAGGTGTTACAAAGCGGTCAATCGCTGCATGTTCTTTTGAAGGCTGCAAATACTGACCAATCGTCACATAATCTACGCCATGCGCATGCAGATCATCAAGCAGGGCCAGCACTTCTTCTTCAGTTTCACCAATACCGACCATCAGACCACATTTGGTTGGTACGTCCGGGCAGTATTCTTTAAACATTTTCAGCAGGTTTAAAGAGTGCTGATAGTCAGAACCTGGACGCATGGCTTTATATAAACGCGGTACAGTTTCGATATTGTGGTTAAATACATCTGGCGGACATTCAGTCATGATGCGCAGCGCGATATCCATACGGCCACGGAAATCTGGTACGAGAATTTCGAGTAAGGTATTCGGACTTAAGGCACGTGCTTCTTTAATGCAATCGACAAAATGCTGTGCACCACCATCCAGTAAATCATCACGGTCTACCGAAGTGATTACCGCATATTTCAAACCCAGGTTGGCAATGGTTTCTGCCATATGACGCGGTTCATCTGCATCGAGTGCATTTGGACGGCCGTGTGCCACATCACAGAATGGACAGCGACGGGTACAGATATCGCCCATAATCATGAAAGTCGCAGTACCGCCACCAAAACATTCAGGCAGGTTTGGACAGGCGGCTTCTTCGCACACCGTATGTAATTTTTGCTGACGTAGTGTGGTTTTAATGCGTTGAACTTCTTCAGGTGCCGCCATTTTTACCCGGATCCAGTCCGGCTTGCGTGGCGTTTCAACCGTAGGAACAACTTTTACAGGAATGCGGGCAACTTTTTCCGCACCGCGAAGTTTGACGCCCTGTTCAGGTTTACGGTTTTCAGACATATTCAACTTTTCCACTGTTTTTGAAGGGGGAGATACTCAAAGATAGCGCAGTTATTATAACGAACTTCGTTCTAAATAGGGCAAAAAGGGGTATTCATTTAAAAAATGTTCTTATCAAGCAATATATGTGAGTTAAATACACCAAATCAACAGGATTTACGTCATAATAAGCAGGTAGATTAAAGTGAATTTTTTAATTTTGAGGAGCGTTGAATGCCACGTAAAAAAGAGGTCGTTAGTGGGACTTTCGTTAAATATGATGCGGTAGTTCTAGGTTCGGGCCCTGCGGGCGAAGGCGCGGCAATGAAACTTGCCAAATCTGGTAAGCGTGTTGCAATCGTTGAGATGCGTGAACAGCTGGGTGGCAACTGTACCCATGTCGGTACGATTCCAAGTAAAGCATTGCGTCAAACAGTATCCAGTATTATCCGTTATCAACGTGATCCACTGTTTCAAAAAGTCGGGGACTGGAAGCAGTTCACCATGAAGCAAGTGTTGCGTCATGCACATAAAGTTATTCAACAACAAGTAGATACACATTCACGTTTCTACGACCGCAATAAAATTGATATTTATCATGGTCGTGCCTATATTCAGGATCAAAATACCATTTTTGTATTTAACCCAGACGGCATTAAAGAAACGCTGATGTTCAAGCAACTGGTCATTGCCAGCGGCTCGCGTCCATATCGTCCAGACATTCTTGATTTTAATCATCCACGTGTATTTGATTCAGACAAAATTCTGGATCTGGACTATTCCATCCAGAAAATCATTATTTATGGTGCAGGTGTAATCGGTTGTGAATATGCCTCGATCTTTATTGGTCTAGGACATAAAGTCGACTTGATCAACACCCAACACAAACTTTTAAGCTATCTGGATGATGAAATTTCTGATGCACTGTCTTATCACTTGCGTGAACAGGGTGTATTGATTCGTCATAATGAACAGATCGACTTTTTAGAAACATTTGATGACCATGTGGTGATGCACACGCAAAGCGGCAAGAAAATTAAAGCCGATGCAATTTTGTGGTGTAATGGCCGTTCAGGCAATACCGATGGTCTAGGCCTTGAAAATGTCGGCCTGAAACCGAACAGCCGTGGTCAATTGACTGTGAATGATCAATATCAGACCGAAGTAGAAAATATCTACGCTGCCGGTGATGTGATCGGTTGGCCTTCGCTAGCCTCTGCTGCTTATGACCAAGGTCGTTGCGCAGGTGCCAACATGAGCGGCGAGAAAGACGTTGCACCGGTGACTGATATTCCAACCGGGATTTATACCATTCCTGAGATTTCTTCGATTGGTAAAACTGAACAGCAGCTGACTGAAGAAAAGATTCCGTATGAAGTCGGTCAGGCATCATTCCGTCATTTGGCACGTGCACAGATTACCGGTGATACTATGGGCGAATTAAAGATTCTGTTCCATCGTGAAACGCTGGAAGTTTTGGGGGTACATTGCTTCGGTAATAATGCCTCTGAAATTATCCATATTGGTCAGGCAGTTATGAACAGCCCGAACAATACGATCAAGTACTTTGTAGAAACCACGTTTAACTATCCGACTATGGCGGAAGCGTATCGTGTAGCAACGCTGAATGGTATGAACCGTTTATTCTAAGTGAGATATTTTACTTAGACCGAAAAACCGCAAGTCTTCACTTGCGGTTTTTTTATTGGAAGTGATTAAGTCAGTCAAGTTGATCAAATCGAATTTTTAAGCCGCCATTTTTCGGCATTCTTCAGCACAGCGGCGGCATGCTTCGGCACATTGCTGACAATGTTCATCTTCATGATGACCACATTCTTCTACACAGTAGTCACAGGCTTTCGCACAAAGTTCACATATTTCATGCATGAATGGAGATTGCTTTTGTTCCATACGGGCGCAAAGCTGACAGATATCTGCACAGTCCAGACAGCGCTGGATACACTTCCGCATCATCTCCAGATCTTCTTCTTTAAGACAGGCACTGGCACAGTTGGCACATGCCAGGGAACAGTTCATACAGGCTTGCACACAATCTGAAAATTGAAGTTCATTCATTTTCTTTTTCCTCTATTCATATGGGTATTGCTGATTTTCTAATACGCTAAGCAGAAAAAGGAAAATACACTAGGCAGATTAGGTGAGGAAAAGTAAACAGGCACTTTGTTTTGTTAAAGGATTTACTTCCATATTTATATTCAGAACCAAGGATGTTGATTGTTTGAAAAAATAAAAAACCATTGAGGCGGTCAAAGTCTCAATGGTGGAAGATCGACATGATGAATCGTAATTTTTGAAGGGTTAAACTAGCTCTACCTTTCTCGTTATTCTCGTTTTTATTATTAAAACGGACGGCTACCCGCCAGACTGATGCGTTTCAATAAACGGCGCTGATCTGCCGGGAATGGACGGCGTGAGTGTAAGGTCACCTGATTATCCCAGAACACGATATCGCCAATTTCCCAGTGATGTTCATAAGCGAATTCAGGTTTCGAAATATGCTCACGTAATTTGGCGATCAGTTGACTGCCAGCCTGATCATCATAATTGACCAGCTCGACTTCGGTATGGGTGTTTAGCCAAAGCGCTTTACGGCCGGATTCAGGATGAGTGCGCACCAGTGGATGTGGATAAGCATGGCTTAAAATCGGTTGATCTTTAAAACGATACAATGGGCTTGAACCATAACCTTGATCATCAGTCTGATCTCTGGTTTTTTGACGGCGCACGAAAGGGTTGTAAGTAATCAGTTGTAGCTGATCGATCTCTACCTTGGTTGCTTCATCGAGTGCATCATAGGCTTTAATGGTGTTGATCCAGCTGGTCTGTCCGCCGTCCTGAGGCAGTTCAATTGCATACAGAAGGGAGCCAAAAGAGGGTAATGGTGTCCATTGATGATCGGCATGTGGAGTTAGTTCACCATGCCCAGTGTAATCTCCCTGACCGACGGCATTGGACACCGGCACGACATCGGGTGGAATGCCGCTATCCGACTGCGCAGCCAGTACCGGTGTATCTGCACCTGAGCGGAAAATGGAACCGAAATAAGTTGAAAACGCCAAGTATTGTAAATCATCCAGACTTTGCTGCTTAAAGATCAAAATCAGATGCTCGGCCAGCGCCTGTTTTAACTTTAAAATGGTTTTGGATGATTGGACTTTACGGGCATCCAAGCCATAGACCACTGCACCTAAGGCCTGACCGGTTTGCGGTACAATCTTGATTTCATCCGGATGTTGAAATTGATCTTGCTGATGCCAGCGTGGAGCATCATGAATCGCTTGTGAAAGTTGGGTTAAGCTGGTCATTATCAAGTCTCAGAATTTTCTTATTGATCAAAATCTAAGAAAATTCCAGACTGAAATAAAATCAAAAGAAATGATAAGTTTATGAATAATCTGTTATTTTTACTATTCAGTTGATTTTGAAACATTTAACTTATTGTGCGATGGATTGCGCATTTTCTGCTGAGGATATTTCAGCAGTTTAGTGTGCGCAGAAAGCCTGATTAAAATACTCAAACAGCTCAGGGGTCTGAAACCACAGTCCAATCGACAAAGTGAGTAAAAGTAGGATTGCCACAGCAATCGAGAGTTTGAGTTTCAGTAGAGAATCATTCATGGACGATTTGCTCCTCATTGACCCAGAAATGCACCAGTACGCCAAAAATGCTGAGGACAATTGATAGCATCCACACCGCATTATAATTGCCGCTCAAATCATGGTTGACTCCACCGAGCCAGCCACCGAAAAACGAGCCAACCTGATGGGTGAAAAATACAATACCACTGAGCATGGTCAGATATTTCACCCCGAACATATTGGCCACAATGCCATTGGTCAGCGGAACGGTCGATAACCAGAGTAATCCCATAATGACACCAAAGGTATAGACTGTCCATGTGCTGAGAGGCAGCATGAGAAAGGCAATAATCGCAATTCCACGCAGGGCATATAATCCCATTAGCAGATGCGGTTTGGAATATTTTCCACCGAGCCAGCCGGCCGTATAGGTGCCTACCACATTAAACAGACCCACTAAGGCTAAGAAAATCGTACCGGTTGTGGCATTAAAGCCATGATCAATCAGATAGCCTGGTAGGTGGATACCAATAAAAACGACCTGAAAACCACAAACAAAAAAGCCCATGGCCAGAAACCAGAAGGGTTTATGATTTTTCACCACCACCAGAATCTGTTTAAAACTGAGTGAGACTTTATTGGGGGTAGAGGCTGCATTGGGATGAACATACATCGGTGCTTTCAGCATCCAGGCCAATGGCATAATCAGTGCAATTAAAATGGCACTGACCACTAGCGCTGCTGACCAGCCGACATTCTGTAATAGCAACAGGGTTGAGGGCAGCATGATAAACTGACCAAAAGAACCGGCTGCACTGGCAATTCCCATCGCCAAACTGCGTTTTTCTGGTGGGGCAGCACGCCCGACCGCAGACAATAACACCGGAAATGACGTAGCTGACAGGGCCAGACCTAGAATTAACCCTACACTCAGATTAAGCAATAATCCGGTCGAGCTAACTGCCATCAAGAGTAGACCGATTGCATATAAGGCGCCGCCTACAGCTACCACAATCTTGCTGCCATATTTATCGGCAAATGCCCCGGTAATCGGCTGAACTGCACCCCAGATCAGGTTTTGCATGGCAATGGCCAGGCTAAAAACATTATGACCCCAGCCAAACTCTTCGCTCATCGGCACCAGATATAGGCCAAATGCATGACGTACACCCAGTGACAGTGCCAAAATGATGGCGGAGCCAATCAGCATAAAAATAAGAGCTTTGGAAAATTGACTGTCAGCCATACGTCATTCATGCCTATAAAGTTGATATGTATAGTATTCGATTCAAGCAATAGAGGCGATTAAATAAATATTGATCAAAAGATAAATTTTTTTTATCAATATATTAAGCCTAAAAAAAACGGCCGAAGCCGTTTTAATTAAAAATCGGATATTGAGCTTAGAAACGCATACCGATCCCGGCATAGGCCAGAATCGGATTGACTTCAATATCGGCTTTAGAGCGAATCAGTTCACCTAAATTTGCATCTGTCACCGTAATTGTCGTGTCATTTTTTAGATGTGCATAAGATACTGAACCGACTGCAAACCAGGTGTCATTAAAGTCATAGCTAAAGCCGACCGTGGCCACAGGCGCGAAAGCATCGGATGCTTCCAGATCAACTTTCGGGTTGGCTGAACTTGGCGTGCCATCCAGAGAAGCACCTGCTTTTCCTTCCTTGATATTGGCAATCATATGTCCTGCAGCAATCAGGTCCTGCTCAGTACGTGAGTTAATTTCCAGTTCATTGAAATAGGCATACATCACACCTAAGCCGACATAAGGCCGGAATTTATTCACTCCGGTTTTACCAAAGTGATACTGGAATTCAAAGGCAGGTGTCCAGGCGCGGGCAGAGGCGGCCGGCCCATAAGCTTCCAGATCAGTAATGAGAATATCATTTTTTAACTCAATGCCGGGTAAATCGATCGAACCTAAACTTGGGGTAGCAAGCGCAGAAAAAGGGGCATAAATTTTACCACTGCCTTGCAAGTCTACTTTGGGGGGAATGCCGGCTTTCATTTCAAAAGAAATATTATCGGTAAAATAGTAATTGGTCATAATGCCTAAAGTGGTGACATCATCTGCTTCCAGGCCAGTACCAGGATTATTCCAGCTTTCCAGTCCATAAATTTCAGCTCGTCCACTGAGCGTTGCGGGCAGTGTTTCTGTACCAAGTCGATCGAGAATATTAACAAAAACAGAGGAAAGGTTTGGGTCCATGTCTGGATCAAGATTATTTTTCACAGAGTCAATTGAGATATCACCTACTTGAGATGTTTCACCTTCTTTGACAGCAGTATTCACTTTAAATGGTTGAGCCTTGCCTTGCGGCATCACATGCAATGCACCAACTGATACCGAAAAGCGCTTAAAGCCATCTCCATCTTGCAAGCTAAAATAAGGGGAATCTGCATGCGCGACCATAGGTAAAGTGGCTAGGCCTGCCATACATGCCAGCAATGTTTTCATTGATTTGGAACTCCATGTCCAGTTTGTTTATTCGTTTTTCTAGTTAACTAATTATGTGAATTGCCTTAAAAAAATCAGTTATAGAACAATAGATCAAAAGTTAAGCGAGGGTTGAGATTGGTAACTTCTGTATATTTTTTGTTGATATCTCTTGAGTTTTGAGAAATGCATAGTGTGTAAAAATCATTATTTTTACCTGACTAG
Organism: Acinetobacter sp. YH16052; assembly: GCF_013417155.1. Classification (GTDB taxonomy): domain Bacteria; phylum Pseudomonadota; class Gammaproteobacteria; order Pseudomonadales; family Moraxellaceae; genus Acinetobacter. The sequence goes on from NZ_VPEO01000005.1 coordinate 114,164, forward strand.
CTTAAGTATAAAAGTGAAGAAAATTTATTCTTGAGAGCGTTAAAATTTCAATCCTATGAATTTTTATCATGGAAGATATAGAGAAGAGTTTAGGTAAATTTTAGGCTGCATTGATTCAAGCATTTACCATCACGGGATCATTTTTTATTTTTCAAAAACAAAAGCATATGAATTTATCCAAGATCCTGCTACCCAGTCGACTGAGTTTTTTTGTACAATAGCTGCATATATTATTGAGTGAATCACATGAGCACCCAAACTCCTCCCAAAAGAAAGCCCCTGGTTAATTTACCTTTCCCGATCAAACAGGCAGAGCAAAATGCTGCAGAAGAAGTTCTGGAAGATTTAAGACCAAGACCACAGCGTTATGCTGACCGTACCTGGATGCCACCACGTGGCACTCGCCGTTCAATGGGCAAACGCTAATTGATCAGACTCAAAAAGCTATGATAAATCATGGCTTTTTTTATGGAATTTTTTAGGGAGTTAGTGATCAATATTTGATTTAATTTTCGAACAAAAAGAAATTAAAACTCAGATTTATCCAAATTCTTTTCAATTTTATTCTTAATAAAGCAAACGAAATATTTAAGCTCTCTAAATGCCAATCAAAATTAAATCCAGACCTGATTGATTTCATATTGGACATTTTTAGCCGCTCAAAAAAAAGCCAATTCAAACATTGGCTTTTTTTTGAAAGATATGTTGATAGCACTAACGAATGCTTTTACGCGCTTTATTTTCCGGTTTCGGTGGCGCGATTTCTCGCTCGCCTTGCCAGACATCAATAAAATCTTTCTCGTTAATATTATAAAGTTCCAGTAGCGCTAAAATCACGCCTCCAAACAGCATGGCACCTTCTGAATGGCTCTGAAAGTCGACCAGCTTGGTATTTAGGTTGTGCAGGATATCTTCAATTTCAAAGATACGTTCCCGCCCATTGCTGTCGGTCGGATAGATCTGGGTATTTAAAATAATTCTCGCCAGGCTTTTTTCATTTTCGGTCAAAGGCAGTTCTTCAATCAACTCATCACTGGCCGGAGTTAAAATGACCGAATCACGGAATATGGTGTGTAAAAAATTTGCGCTTAATTTTGGCAGCGGCTTTTCGACAAAAGGACGGAAAGATTGCGGGAAAATGACATTGCGTGAGATGCCTTTAAACATCGGTGCAATTTCCTCGACCTTATAACCTGCGATCCCACAGCCCAAGGAAGTAATAAAATATTTATTTTTAGGATGATTTTTGGTGTAAATCTTAAAGTCATCAATATAGTGCTGGATTTGTGAGAGCGGCATTTGTTGCAAATGCTCGTTCATGGTGGGAATGGCATAGCTCTGACCCGCCCAGCCACGACCCACGCCCATGACTGCACCAAAATGCTCAAGTGCCGTTCTGGCTGCTCCACCACCGTGTTGTCCAGCCAAGTTGCTGCCAAAAACAAAAACCGTATTTTCCGGAAGGGATTTAACAATACTTTCATCGTGATAGTGGTAAGTCATAATTGTCGATTCTAGGCCATCCTGATCTTCATGTTGCCTTTGAAATGAAAAGGGGTCAAGGCAAAATTGTGCCGGACTAGCCAAACAGATAGAGTATTTCACCCATAAGCCAAAACAGGATACCGAGTACGCCCAAATAAAGCTGCTGGCTGAAAATGATTAGTTTGTTCTGTATTTATTCCCTTTGTAACTGTATATTTTATTAATGATTTTTCAAAGCAGATAGCGATTAAAGCGCTAACAAATAATGAATAGTAATATTGTTTTATTTTACCAAACAGAAACCTAAGCAGGGATTGAGTAATTCCAATTTACCCTCATAATAAATCAAATCTATATCCGCAGCGAAGTCAGCGAAAGCTATGAGTGATAAAAAACCCTTTGAATTAGTGACCAGTTATCAACCAGCAGGTGATCAGCCCCAAGCCATTGCAAAGCTGGTTAAAGGCATTGAACAGGGTTTTCATGACCAGCTTTTACTGGGGGTTACCGGGTCTGGTAAAACCTATACCGTGGCCAACGTCATTGCACAGACTCAACGTCCGACCATTGTCATGGCGCATAACAAAACTTTGGCTGCGCAGCTTTACGGCGAATTTAAAGCGTTTTTCCCGAATAATGCTGTCGAATATTTTGTCAGTTATTATGATTATTATCAGCCAGAAGCCTATGTGCCATCTTCAGATACTTTTATCGAGAAAGATGCGGCAATTAATGACCATATTGACCAGATGCGTCTTTCTGCAACCCGTTCACTCTTAGAGCGACGTGATGCGATTATTGTCGCATCGGTGTCTGCCATTTATGGTTTGGGTGATCCGAATGCCTATATGAGCATGTTGCTGCATGTGGTGGAAGGTGACCGCATTGGCCGTGATGATATTATTCGCCGTCTGGTCGAGATGCAGTATTCACGTAACGAACTGGAATTCCTGCGCGGTACTTATCGTATTCGTGGTGAAATTATTGATATTTTTCCGGCTGAATCCGATCAGGATGCGATCCGGATTGAACTGTTTGATGATGAAGTTGACTCTATCCGCTGGTTTGATCCCCTGACAGGGAAAATGGTTCGTAAAGTACCTCGTGTGACCATTTATCCTAAAAGCCACTATGTTACGCCGAAAGACAATTTATCCCGTGCGATTGAAACCATCCGAGACGAACTCAAAGAGCGACTGGTGTTCTTCCGTGAAAATGACAAGCTGCTGGAAGCCCAGCGCATCGAGCAGCGCACACGCTATGATCTGGAAATGATGCAACAACTGGGTTATACCAACGGCATTGAAAACTATTCACGGCATTTGTCGGGCCGTCCTGCGGGTGAAGCACCACCAACCTTGTTCGATTATATTCCGGATGATGCCTTGCTGATTATTGATGAATCGCATGTGACGGTGCCGCAGATTGGTGCCATGTACAAGGGTGACCGTTCGCGTAAGGAAAATCTGGTCAATTACGGATTCCGTTTGCCAAGCGCGCTGGATAACCGGCCAATGAAATTTGAGGAGTGGGAACGGATTGTGCCGACGACCGTTTATGTCAGCGCAACGCCCGCACGTTACGAGCTGGAAAAGTCCCAGCAGATTGTCGAGCAGGTGGTACGTCCGACTGGTCTGATCGATCCGGAAATTGAAATTCGTCCAGTTCTGACGCAGGTCGATGATGTGCTTTCAGAAATTAATCTACGTAAAGACATTAATGAGCGGGTGCTGGTTACGACCTTAACTAAGCGTATGGCCGAAGATTTAACTTCTTATTTGAAAGAATACGGGATTAAGGTTGCTTATTTACATTCGGATATCGATACCGTCGAGCGGGTCAAAATCATTCATGAACTGCGTACCGGGGTGCATGATGTACTGGTCGGGATTAACCTGCTGCGTGAAGGGCTGGATATGCCGGAAGTGTCACTGGTTGCCATTCTGGATGCAGATAAAGAGGGATTTCTGCGTTCTGAGCGCTCTCTCATTCAGACCATTGGCCGCGCTGCGCGTAACCTGAAAGGTAAGGCGATTTTGTATGCTGATCGCATTACTGATTCGATGCAGAAAGCCATTGATGAGACGGATCGTCGTCGTGCCAAGCAGATTCAGTTTAATGAAGAACATGGCATTACCCCGCGGAGTGCAGTGCGTCAGGTGATCAAGGAAATTGATACTGGTGAAGTATTGGATGATGATTCAATTGAATTGAAAGTCTCGGATCAGGCACGTGCGATCAGTGCCGATGAGCGGCATATCATGGCAGATCCGAAAATGTTTGCGAAACACATTAACAAGCTTGAAAAGGAAATGCTGAAAGCTTCCAAAGAGCTTCAGTTTGAGCAGGCTGCGCGTATGCGTGATGAAATTGTGCGTTTAAAAGCCCAGATGTTTGATTGATTGTTGTTGCATTAAATCTTATTTAAATGACGTAAAATCAATCACAAACCAAACATAATGTAACAAATTTAAGAATTGGATAAAGCTATTGTATGAACAGAATTTTTAAATAAATATTTTGTGAACATGCAATAGGTATCTTTATGACAACTCAAAAATCTTCACGTACTGGATTAAAGCTGGCAAAAATTGCGGTGGGTAGCGCGGTTCTTCTCGGTTTGGGCGCCGCTACCATGGCCTATGCGAAAGACGAGCCATTACCGACCATTGAAAAAGTTGAACTGGACCGTTATTTGGGCACCTGGTACGAAGTAGCGCGCAAGCCTTTGTATTTTCAAAATAAGTGTGATCGTGATGTCACAGCGACTTATACTTTAAATGAAAATGGCAATATTGTGGTGGATAACCGCTGCATTAAAAAAGATGGTGGACAAACCCAGTCATTGGGCGAGGCGTTTGTGCAAAATCCACCGCAGAATACCAAGTTAAAAGTAAGTTTCCTGCCTGACTTTATTCGCTGGATTCCGGTTGCTCGTGGCGATTATTGGGTTTTGAAACTGGATGAAAACTATCAAACTGTTCTAGTCGGTGAGCCTAAACGTAAATATATGTGGATACTCTCACGTGATCCGCAATTGGATAAAAATGTGGTGAATGAATATTTACAATATGCACAGTCTGTCGGTTATGACCTGAGCGATGTGATTCATACCAAACAAACTCAAAGATAAAAAGATCGTCTTAATGGGAACCATGCTATGGCATGGTTTTTTATTTTATGAGTCGAAAGACAATCTAAAATCGAGAGATAACTACATTTTAAATAGATGAAGCATCAAGCTTTCTATTGTACTAATCGTTATAATGCCGGCGAATGAAAGTAGAGTTTAACTATGTATAAAGGCATCGCGTTATCTGTCTTGGCCTCTGTGGTTTTTGGAGTGCTCTATATATTTACGCCCTTTTTACAGCCTTTAGACAGTGAACAGACTTTTGCTTGGCGTATGCTGGCGACTTTACCATTCCTCACAGCCTTTATGTGGTGGTCGGGTGATCTGAAACATATCAGCAGTATTTTTAAACGGGTGTTGCAACAGCCTTCATTCTTGATCTGGTTGCTGATCAGTTCACTGTTGTGTACCACGCAATTGTGGTTATTTCTATGGGGACCTATCAATGGCCGTGGCCTCGAAGTCTCGCTCGGTTATTTTCTGCTACCTCTGGTGATGGTGCTGGTCGGCTGTGTGCTTTATAAAGAAAAATTATCATCCTTCCAGATGGTTGCTGTTGCTCTGGCAGTTTTGGGAGTAGGACATGAAATCTGGCGGATCGGTTCAATCGCATGGGAAACTGTTTATGTCGCTTTAGCTTATCCACTTTATTTTTTTATGCGGCGTAAATTCGCGACCGATCATCTTGGTGGATTCTGGTGGGATCTATTTCTGATTTTGCCGGTGGCATTTTATTTGGGCTTTATCTATAGCGATTCCATGCCGCTCATGTTGAATCATTCCCACTTGATCCTGGCAGTTCTTGGATTAGGCTTTTTAAGTGCGCTCGGTTTGGGTAGTTATATTTTGGCTAGCCGATATTTGCCCTTTGTCATCTTTGGACTGTTGAGTTATCTGGAGCCGGTACTGCTGGCTTTTGCCTCGATGGCATTGGGCGAGCGCGTGGAATCAGGTGAATGGTTGACCTATATTCCAATCTGGCTGGCTGTTTTACTGCTGGTTGTGGAAGGAATATTACATTTGCTGAAGCAGCGTAAACAGCAATTAGCCCTTAAGAAAAATCTGGAAAACTATCAGGACCGGCTCAACTCTTAAAATTAAAAAGAGATTGAATGAGTAAACAACATTTAACAAATTTGTGCCAGGTACTGAAAAATAGTGGTCTTTAGCATTTTCGAATGCAAAATCATTCAGCTAATTACAACTATTTTTGAAATTTATAGTGAATATACGTTAAAAACTACCCGTCTCAACGAGCTTTTGATTCAAACTTGCGGCCAATTCCATTACAATTGTCGGGTTTAGAAATTTATGCTTAGATTTACAATTAATTAGAGGACGTATCTGTGAGCAAAGACACTATTGTTGCCCTCCATGCAGAACACCAAGGTCGCTGGAAAAACCGTGAAGAACTTGCGGAACGTATGATTGCCCTTGTTGGCCAGTTATATCGTGAAAAAAATATTGTAGCTACAGTTTATGGTCGCTCTTTAATTAACCGTTCTGTGATTCAGATTTTGAAAGCACACCGCCGTACTCGCGTACTGGACGTTGAACTTTCTGTAGTTGATACTTTCCCAATTCTTGAAGCATTGGTGAAAGTAGAAAACATCGGTTCTGCTGAAGTTGATCTGGGTAAACTTGCTGTTGAATTTAAAGAAAAAGGCGGCGACATCGATGCATTTGTTGCAGACGCTGTTAAATCGATCGAAGGCAATGCTGCTGCTGTAGAACATAAAGATGTGGTTCTTTATGGTTTCGGTCGTATCGGTCGTATCCTGGCACGTTTGATGATTGGTCAATCAGGTCTGGGTCGTGGTCTTAGCCTGAAAGCAATCGTGGTTCGTAAATCATCGGATGGTGATTTGGAAAAACGTGCTTCTTTACTTCGTCGTGACTCTATTCATGGTCCATTTGCAGGCACAATTTCTGTAGATGAAGAAAACGAAGCAATCATTGCCAACGGTAACTTCATCAAAGTGATTTATGCATCGAATCCTTCTGAAGTGGATTACACTGCATACGGTATCAACAATGCACTTGTGATCGACAATACAGGTAAATGGCGTGATGCTGAAGGTCTTGCTCAACACCTTAAATGTCCGGGCGCTGCTCGTGTGATTCTAACTGCACCTGGTAAAGGTGACATGAAGAACGTGGTTTACGGTGTAAACCAGGCGGACATCCTTGATGAAGATACCATCATCTCTGCTGCAAGCTGTACGACTAACGCAATTACACCTACACTGAAAGTATTGCATGATAAATACACAGTGTTGAATGGTCATGTTGAAACAGTTCACTCGTTCACAAACGACCAGAACTTGATCGACAACTACCATAAAGCTGACCGTCGTGGCCGTGCTGCAACATTGAATATGGTCATTACTGAAACTGGTGCAGCGAAAGCAGTAGCGAAAGCGCTTCCAGCTCTTCAAGGTAAATTGACAGGTAACTCTGTACGTGTACCTACACCAAACGTATCGCTTGCAATTCTTAACCTGACTTTAGGTCAAGACGTTGATCGTGATGAAGTGAACGAATACATTCGTCAGATTTCAATCGGTTCTAGCCTGCAAGGTCAAATCGGTTATACCAACTCGACTGAAGTGGTATCTTCTGACTTTATCGGTTCACGCACTGCAGGTGTATTTGACGCGCAAGCAACGATCACTTCAGGCAACCGTTTAACTGCTTATGTTTGGTACGATAACGAAGTGGGTTATAGCTGCCAGGTATTGCGTATTGCTGAACAAATGGGCGGCGTAAGCTATCCAAAAGTTCCTGCTGAAACTAATGCATAATTAGTATTTAGCTAAAAAAGAGCCTCATTTGAGGCTCTTTTTTTATGATTTTTTTATTTAAAGTAAACTTTCTTAATCTAATAAGAATCAACAAATCTGCTTGCTGGCGAAATATGAGTCTGATAACTTACAAAGAGTAAGTATATTAAAATGAGTAAGTAATAAAAATATGGTGAGAATAGTATGACAAATTATGCAATCAGCCCATTACTGGGGCAGGTTTTATCAACTGAATGTCCATCACGTGAAATATTGGAACACCTTGCCAATAAATGGTCGGTTTTGGTTTTGCGTTGCCTGAGTGAAGGTGTGCATCGCTTTAGTGAACTGAAACAACGCATTGAAGGGGTAAGTGAAAAGATGTTGTCCCAGACTTTAAAAATGCTGGAGCAGGATGGTTTTATTTTGAGAACGGTTTATCCGGTGGTGCCGCCAAAAGTGGAATATCAATTGACGATTACCGGTTCACAAGCGGCTGAAAAAATCATGTATTTAATTGGCTGGATTGAAAAAAGTCTGCCAGATATTTTAGAACATAAACAAAATGTTATTAAATAGTTTTCATTAAATGGCAGGAATGCAGTGTTTGTGAAAATACAAAATTTGGACTTATCTTGGTTTATATAAAATACTGATTTTAAAAGGTGTCTGCATCAGAAAATCTTCTTGTGAACACGGCTTTTGAAAAATTTACTCCTCTATAAATTATTTTAAAAATCATTAAGAAATTCACAAAAAGAATTTCCAAAATAGGGGATAGTATTAGGGCAAAAGCGCTTGATTTCCTACCACTTCTTTTCCATCTTTTAAGCATTCTGTTTCTAAATCTATGCCTTAGATAGGTCAAATAGGCTTGGTGAGAAAACGACTAACTAAGATTTATGGGATTGCTGCATAATTCTATTCGAGAAATTCTTTAAAATATGGCAGAATATGGGGTTTTAAAGTTTTTAGAGGATTGGCAATATGCGCTTTGTTGATGAAGCAGTCATTACCGTAGAGGCTGGCGACGGTGGCAATGGCGTAGCCAGTTTTCGCCGTGAAAAATTCGTGCCATTTGGTGGTCCAGATGGTGGTGATGGTGGTCGTGGCGGCAGCATTTATATTCAGGCTGACGACGACACCAGTACGCTAGTTGATTATCGTTATACACGTAAATATCGTGCAGAACGAGCAAAAAATGGCCGTGGGGCGAACTGTGCTGGTCGTGGCGGTGAAGATACCGTATTAAAAGTTCCGGTAGGAACAACAATTGTAGATGTAGAGTCTGGTGACATTATTGGCGACTTGATCGAAGACGGTCAACGCGTGAAAGTTGCAGCAGGCGGTGATGGTGGTTTAGGTAATACCCACTTTAAATCATCGACCAACCGTTCACCACGTAAATGTACGCATGGTCAAAAAGGTGAATTCCGTGAAATCCGTCTAGAGCTTAAAGTTCTGGCAGATGTCGGCTTGCTGGGTATGCCAAATGCGGGTAAATCAACCTTCATTCGTGCAGTCTCGGCAGCAAAACCAAAAGTTGCAGATTATCCATTTACCACCATGGTGCCAAACCTGGGTGTGGTCGATGCCGATAGTCACCGTTCATTCGTGATGGCGGATATTCCGGGCCTGATCGAAGGCGCATCTGAAGGTGCAGGTCTTGGGATTCGCTTCCTGAAGCACTTGGCGCGTACCCGTATCTTGTTACACATCGTTGACGTACAGCCGATTGATGGCTCAGATCCGGCACATAATGCTAAAGCAATTATGAAAGAGTTAGAAAATTTCTCCCCAACGCTTTCAAAACTGCCGATCGTATTGGTGCTGAACAAAGTCGATCAGTTGGCTGAAGAAACACGTGAAGAATGGTGCACCCATATTCTTGAAGAATTGCAGTGGGAAGGCCCAGTTTTTGAGACTTCTGGCTTAACGGCTGAAGGCACCAAAGACGTAGTTTACTACCTGATGGATCAGATCGAAGAGCAACGTGAACGCGAAGCTGAAGATCAAGAATATGCAGCAGAAATGAAAGCATTCCGTGATCAGCTTGAAGCTGAAACACGTGAACAAACCATCGCTGCAAAAGAAGCGTATCGTGAGATGCGTCGTCAGCAACGTCTTGCCGGTATTCTGGGTGATGACGAAGATGATGAAGATGGCGATGATGATAGTGATGTGGAAGTGTACTACGTACGCTAATCTCTGAGAGAAGAGTCTGAGGACAAGATGATAGAAGTGGTAGATGGGCAACGTCAGCTCAAGGGTTGTAAACGAATCGTTGTTAAAATCGGATCATCTTTACTCACAGCAAACGGACAAGGTTTAGATTTAGATGCTATCTCGCATTGGGCGGGACAAATCGCAGATCTACACAATGCAGGACACGAGATTATTCTGGTGTCTTCCGGTGCTGTGGCTGAAGGTATGGTTCGAATGAAACTTGAGAATCGACCCACCGATCTACCCAGTCTTCAGGCTTGTGCTGCCATCGGTCAGATGGGCCTGATTCATACCTGGTCAAGCGTACTTGAGAAGCATCAGATTCGAACTGCGCAAGTATTGTTAACCCATGATGATCTGGCAGATCGTCGTCGCTACCTCAACTCATGTGATGCCTTGCAGAACCTGATTGATTGGCGCGTGATTCCGGTGATCAATGAAAATGACACGGTTTCGACTGACGAAATTCGCTTTGGTGACAACGACACGCTTGCGGCCATGGTGGCAGGTCAGGTTCATGCAGACCTTCTGATTATCTTAACGGATCAGGAAGGGATGTTTGACTCAGACCCACGGTCTAATCCAGATGCCAAACTGTTCCATACCGTACGTGCGATGGATGAAAGTCTGTTTGATATGGCCGGTGGAGGCGGTAAATTTGGTCGTGGTGGCATGCTGACCAAAGTTCGTGCTGCACGTCTGGCTGCAAAGTCGGGCTGTCCGACCTTAATTGCAAGTGGTGATAGTGATGGTGTTCTATCACGTCTAATGTCTGGCGAATTGTTAGGCACCTTATTTGTCACTGACAAAGACCGGATGACAGCGCATCAGCAATGGTTAGCGGCTCACTTGCAAACCGCAGGTCGTTTGGTGATTGATGATGGTGCAGTAAAAGCCATTAAAGACAATCATCGTAGCTTGTTGCCTGTAGGCGTCAAAGCTGTTGAAGGTCACTTCGAACGTGGTGATGTGGTGGAATGTGTTGATACACAAGGTCACCGGATTGCTGTAGGGCGTGTCAATTTCAGTTCGCGTTCAGCAGATATCGTTCGTGGTCTGGCATCGGATAAAGTACATCAGGTGTTAGGTGAAGCACGTTCACTAGAAATGATTCATCGCAATCATATGGCGATTTACTAAATTATTCAGATTCAAGTTTAGAGATTCAAAAAATCCCGCTTTCGAGCGGGTTTTTTATGACATTTTAATTAGATTTATTTGATCCAGCCCATTCGAATTAAAGGCGAAAATACCCAATAATGAATACCCAAAATAAAGTTTATGATTTGATTCTCATATTTCCACCACAGCGGCAAGCCAGCTAAATTTACTATTATTGCCATCAGGAATGCACCCAGCATATCAATCGGAAAATGCACACCGACATAAACACGCGACCACGCTACCAGCCAAGCTGTCCAGATTAGAATTCTTCCCAAGTCTCGCTGCGGTGAAAAATAATAGGCGAAGGCAATCCCGCTAAAAATACTCATATGGTTGCTGGGAAAAGAACCAGTCGACGCATGTTCAATCAGAGTGCGACCAACATCCATCACAAACGGGCGTGGGGTATTAAGGATCGCAGACAATATCTCGCTGATCGACAAGGTAATAGCTGTAAAAATAAATGCTTTGATAATCCCCATTTTTACTTGGTAACTACCACGGAACCAGGCAATAGCAAAAATCAGCAAAAAAAGATACACCAGATCATGCGCAATCAGGGAGGTATAGTTGATCATCCAGATTGAGGCTTGGTCGGGTACATTTAAGATATGAAACAGGTAAAGATTCAGTTGGTCAAGGGACATGAGCAGAGAGGACTGGAACAAATGTCCGTTACTCTAAACCGGTCAAACCTCAATTCCTACCTGAGTTTGTATGAATTTGTAGCCTCGCTTTTTAAAGAATATTCACATGATAAAAAACCACCCAAAAGGGTGGTTCTTAAAAGTGCGAATAATATAATGAAGTCTTATTTAAACTGAATCGCCCCATTCGCGCTGACCGTCATTTGCGATTCACCCGCCGCAACTTCCTGCTCAGGAACCGCCATATCAGCCGATGCAGATTTCATCATGGCCATACGCGGTACTGGCTGTGGTGAATAATTGTTAGTATTCAGGTTTAAGTTCACCAGTTGATAACTCGGTTTGTTCCAGGTCTGGGTGAGTGCCTGTGCGCGTTGCTGGAAGTTTTTGGTGGCTTCAATCATCAGTTCGCTTTCAACTTTTTTACGCTTTTCGTCAGATACCTTGAAATTAATCGACTGGGTCTGGAAGTGCTGTTGTAATTCAGCAATCAATTGAGATGTCGCTTTAAAATCTTTTGATTCCAGACGAATCTGGGCACGACCACGCCATTCTTTTAATTTGCGGTTGTCATTGTCATAAATAGGGTAAGTACTTTGTGCCCCAGTCTCGATTTTCACAGTTGGATATTTGCGTGCTGTGGCAATTGCTTGATTCATCAGCTGGTTAATTTGAGTGGCCAGTTCAGCCGGCTGTTTGTTGGATTTTTCAATATAAAGCACAGCATGCATTTCATCATTTGAGATTTCACGGCTGGCCTCTGCTGAAAGATTAACAACATTATAATTCAGAGATTCAGCAGGAGCTGCAAATGCGCCTGTGGCGAGGGTGCTGGCAAGGATCAAACTGGTAAGTGCTAAGAGACGCATGAAATTGTCCTGTTTTTCTTAAAATTGGCCATCTAAGCCGTTGTTAAAATATTAAATCTCAATTGTGATCTTTTTACGAAATATTTGTCGTAAGAGTGTTAAATTTTCTTTAATTTTATCTCATTATTTAATTTATATTTATTATTAATAATTAAATACTTAATGAATAATTTTGAGATTGATTACCTGAATGTCGCCTGCGCTACAAAAAAGCATAAAAGAACACGCTTTTCTTTCTGCTATCACACTGTAAGATGATGATTTAGGGGATGGATTAGCATGATGTTTTTTTTCGATAAAGATTAGGACAAAATGTGACTGAAAGTTGTTTATTTTCCTGAAAAATTCGGTATCATCCGCCTCCTAGTTATTCGAATACAAAACTGCTAGCTAGAACCTTTATAAAGCGCCGAGTCAAAGGACCAAACGTCACCAGACTTATTTCTTTCACCCATATCAGAGATGGTAATTCGATATGAGCGTTACTTCTGTAAACCCTGCCACCAATTCCACAAACGAATACTACTTGACTCGCCAAAGTCAGATGGAATCGAATGTGCGTAGTTATCCACGTAAATTACCGTTAGCGATAGCGAAAGCACAAGGTTGCTGGGTTACCGATGTTGAAGGTACTGAGTACCTTGATTGTTTAGCTGGGGCAGGGACGTTGGCATTAGGCCATAATCATCCTGCGGTCATTCAAAGTATCCAGGATACGATTGCAAGCGGTTTACCATTGCATACCCTGGATCTTACTACTCCTTTAAAAGATGCTTTTACTGAAGCACTTCTTTCTTATCTTCCAGGTGGCCAAGAAGAATACTGCTTGCAGTTCTGTGGTCCATCCGGTGCAGATGCAACCGAAGCCGCGATTAAACTGGCGAAAACCTTTACTGGTCGTAGCTCAGTGATCAGCTTCTCTGGCGGTTATCACGGTATGACTCACGGTGCATTGGCAATGACAGGTAACCTGTCTGCGAAAAATGCAGTGAACGGCTTGATGCCGGGTGTACAGTTCATGCCATACCCGCATGAATACCGTTGCCCATTGGGTCTTGGTGGTGAAGCCGGTGTTGATGCCCTGACTTACTACTTTGAAAACTTCATTGAAGATGTAGAAAGTGGTGTGACCAAACCTGCAGCTGTAATTCTTGAAGCGATTCAAGGTGAAGGCGGTGTGGTAACTGCACCAGTAAAATGGTTGCAAAAAATCCGTGAAGTGACTGAAAAACACAACATCGTATTGATTCTTGATGAAGTTCAGGCTGGTTTTGCACGTTCAGGCAAAATGTTTGCATTCGAACACGCAGGGATTGAACCTGATGTTGTAGTGATGTCTAAAGCCGTAGGTGGTAGCTTGCCGCTTGCCGTACTTGGTATTAAACGTAAATTTGATGCTTGGCAGCCAGCAGGTCATACCGGTACTTTCCGTGGTAACCAATTGGCGATGGGTACAGGCCTTGCAACGATCAATACCATTAAAGAACAGAACCTGGCGCAAAATGCACAAGAGCGTGGTGATTTCCTGCAAGCTGAATTGAAAAAACTGGCTGCTGAATTCCCATGTATCGGTAACGTGCGTGGCCGTGGTCTGATGATCGGCGTTGAAATCGTAGATGAGCGCAAAGATGCGGATCATATGGGTTCTTTACCTGCTGATGGTCAGTTGGCTGCAGCGATCCAAACCGCTTGTTTCAACAATAAATTATTGCTTGAGAAAGGTGGTCGTAACGGTACAGTGATTCGTTTACTTTGTCCGTTGATCATTACTCAAGACGAATGTGTTGAAGTGATTGCTCGTTTCAAAAAATCGGTTGCTGAAGCAATAGTTGCAGTTCGAGGCGCATAATTCATGGTAGATTTCGCAGAACATCGTAAAGCGTTACTCTGCAATGATGCTGCATCCATTGCTGACTATCAGGCTGGCATGGACCAAGCGACCAAAGCGGTTGCGGCATGGTTGCAAAATGACAAAATGTACACTGGTGGTAGCATTAAAGAGCTACGCAGTGCGATTGCATTTAACCCTTCAAAAGAAGGTCTGGGTGTAGAAAAATCTCTTGAGCGTATGGTTGAGCTTTTTCTCAACAAGAGCTTAAAAGTTCATCATCCGCATTCACTTGCACATCTTCACTGTCCAACAATGGTGACTAGCCAGATCGCGGAAGTGCTGATTAACGCAACCAACCAGTCAATGGACTCATGGGATCAAAGCCCGGCCGGTTCATTGATGGAAGTTCAGTTAATTGACTGGTTACGTCAAAAAGTCGGCTATGGTGCGGGTCAGGCCGGTGTGTTCACTTCTGGTGGTACGCAGTCTAACTTGATGGGCGTATTGCTTGCGCGTGATGCTTGCATCGCGAAAAACTGGAAAGACGAAAACGGTAATCCGTGGTCGGTTCAGCGTGATGGTATTCCTGTGGATGCGATGCGTAATGTCAAAGTCATCTGTTCTGAAAATGCACATTTCTCTGTGCAAAAGAACATGGCGATGATGGGCATGGGCTTCCAGTCAGTGGTCACTGTTCCTGTGAATGAGAATGCACAGATGGACGTAGATGCACTGGAAAAAACCATGGCGCACCTTCAGTCTGAAGGCAAGATAGTGGCATGTGTGGTAGCGACTGCGGGTACAACGGATGCTGGCGCGATTGATCCATTGAAAGCAATTCGTGAAATCACCAATAAATATGGCGCGTGGATGCACATCGATGCGGCATGGGGTGGTGCACTGATTCTATCCAATGACTATCGTTCTATGCTGGACGGGATTGAGCTGTCAGATTCAATCACGCTTGATTTCCATAAGCATTACTTCCAGACCATTTCTTGTGGCGCGTTCCTGCTGAAAGATGAAGCGAATTACCGTTTCATGCATTATGAAGCAGAGTATCTGAACTCCGCTTATGATGAAGAGCATGGCGTTCCTAACCTGGTATCGAAATCACTACAAACGACGCGTCGTTTTGATGCCTTGAAATTGTGGATGACTGTAGAAGCATTAGGTGAAGAGCTTTATGGTTCGATGATCGATCATGGTGTAGGCTTAACACGTGATGTGGCAGACTACATTAAAGCAACTGACGGTTTAGAGCTTCTGCTTGAGCCTCAATTTGCCTCTGTACTGTTCCGTGTGGTTCCAGCGGGCTATCCGGTTGAATTACTCGATACGCTTAACCAAAACGTAGCAGACGAACTGTTTGCACGTGGTGAAGCGAACATTGGTGTGACGAAAGTCGGTCAGGTTCAGTCTCTGAAAATGACTACTTTAAGCCCGGTTGCAACGCTTGATAACGTGAAGAACTTGCTGGCATTAGTGCTTGCAGAAGCGGATCGTATCAAAGATTCAATCGCTGACGGTACTTATACGCCACCCATTGCATAAGTGATGGTGGTGTGAAAAAAAGGAGATCGAAATGATCTCCTTTTTTGTGCGCTTAAAAATAAAAAAAGGTCCTTTCCCAGATCGAAATTCCTCACAAAAACACGGAAGGTCTGAATCCCGTTTGGCCTGTTATTTATTTGTCATAGGCTTATGTAAAACTGGGGAGCAGGATTTATCCTGAGTTCAGGTTTATAAAAATTGTTACATGTCATTGGTCTAAAATTTTTTATTGAAGTGAATGACATAAAGAACTTAATCATTGAAATCCATAAAAATTTAATCAAGAAAAAGCCGCTAGATTAAAAATCACTAAATCGTAATAAAGCTGTAACTTATCTGTCATATTCTAAAATCAAAATGCAGGTATCGAAAGAAGTACAAAACTGAATAAAAAGTGGTGTACTCCAAATTTGCATAAATGAGAGAGATACTAGAATGCGCTTTACAAATATAGCTTTAGCATTAGCAGTAACCGGGGCAACTGCTGTAACGACTGCACACGCAGCACGTGACACCATCCAAATTGCAGGTTCTTCAACTGTACTTCCATATGCCAGTATCGTGGCAGAAGAATTCGGTAATACTTTTCCACAGTTTAAAACACCAGTTGTCGGTTCTGGCGGTTCTTCAGGTGGTTTAAAGCAGTTCTGTAATGGCGTGGGTGATAACACGATTGATATCGCAAACTCTTCTCGTCAAATCAAGAGTACAGAGCTGACAGAATGTAAAAAGAATGGCGTTAACCAAGTCCTAGAAATCAAAATTGGTTATGACGGTATTGTGTTTGCATCGAATGCAAACAAAGCGGCTTATAAACTGCGTCCACAACATGTCTTCGCTGCACTTGCTGCACAACTTCCATCAAATGGCAAAATGGTCGCTAACCCGTACACGCGTTGGAACCAAATTGACAAAGCACTTCCGAATGAACCTATCACCCTGGTAATTCCTGCGTCGAATCATGGTACGCGCGAAGTCTTCCAGGAAAAAATGGTGGATGCAGGTTGTGAAACGTATGCTGCAATTAAGTCTCTAGACAAAGATGCTAAGAAAAAAGCTTGTACAACATTCCGTAAAGATGGCCGTGTGGTTGAGATTGCCGGTGACTATACCGAAACATTGGCACGTTTAAAAACTTCTCCAAGTGCGGTAGGTGTGTTTGGCCTAGGTTTCTATGACCAGAACCGTGACCGTCTACGTGTTGCTACGGTGAACAATGTAGCGCCTTCTGAAAAGACCATCTTGAATGGTGCTTATCCGGTATCACGTCCATTGTTCTTCTATGTGAAAGGCGAGCACTTGAAATCGATCAAAGGCTTACCGCAGTTCACAGAATACTTCCTGAACAAGAAAGTATCTGGCAAAGGCTCTAAGCTGGAAAAAGCAGGTCTGATTTCAATGTCTGATAAAGAACGTGCGGCAGTCCTGGCAAATTTCAAGGCTGGTAAAGCGGTTGTTGTGAAGTAATAAATGATTTTGAAAACGCTGGTGGTAGGGTCAACCTACCATCGGCTTTTTGCGATAAACAAGTTTTTTCAAACCATGAAAATTGAAAAAACAGTGGAGAATACATGAATCTGCTACTTATAGGTGTGTTATTGGCCATCATGGCCATAGCCTATCAAATCGGATTAAGTAAAAGCCGTAGCTTAGCAGGTAAGGGAAGCAATTCTGCAAACTTACACTCGCGTCCCGGATATTATGGTGCCCTGGTTGCACTATGGTGTGGTATCCCTGCGTTTTTAATTTTGATTGTTTGGAACATGGTGGAACCCACTTTTCTGGAGCAGGTGGTACTCAACCATTTGCCAGAAAATGTTTCTGCTAGTCTGGATCCGGCAAGTCTGAGTGTTGTGATTGATCGCGTTCAGGCACTTGCCTCAGGTTTCGGGGTCAGTGATACACCTGCAGCCTATGAAGTTGCAGCAGCAGAACAGTTGGCTAAATTCTCGACCATTGGTACCTTTGCCAAATTGGCAGTTGTGATTTCGGCTGCGCTGGCCGGTCTGGTCTGGGCCAAGAAACATATTAGCCAGGAATTCCGTGCACGTAACCAAGTCGAAAAAATGATTAATATCGGCCTGGCATTGTGTTCAGGTGTGGCGATTCTGACCACTCTCGGGATTGTGATGTCGATGTTTGGCGAGGCAATGCGTTTCTTCAGCTTCGTCAGCCCACTGGATTTCTTCTTTGGTACCCAATGGAACCCGGGATTTAGTACCTCTGGCAGTGCTGAAGGCAGTTATGGTTTATTGCCACTGTTATGGGGCACGCTCATGGTCAGCGGGATCGCACTTTTAGTTGCAGTTCCGGTTGGCCTGATGATTGCGATCTATCTGGCAGAATACGCTTCACCGCGATTCCGCTCTTGGGCAAAACCTACAATTGAAGTGTTGGCGGGTATTCCTACGATTGTCTATGGTGTCTTTGCCTTGATGATCATCGGTCCATTCCTGAAAAGCATGGGTGCCCTGGTCGGACTCGAAATTAATGCGACCAGTGCGCTGACTGCCGGTCTGGTGATGGGCATCATGATCATTCCATTTGTATCTTCTCTGTCAGACGACATCATCACTCAGGTGCCGCGTGCCTTACGTGATGGTTCTTTGGGCTTGGGCGCGACCAAATCTGAAACGATCCGTCAGGTGGTTTTACCCGCGGCTCTACCGGGTATTATCGGTGCGTTCCTGTTGGCGGCGTCACGTGCAATTGGTGAAACCATGATCGTGGTTCTTGCAGCCGGGAACAGCCCGCAGTTGCATGCCAATCCGCTTGAAGCAGTATCCACGGTCACGATTACCATCGTGAATCAGCTAACTGGCGATACTGATTTTGCTAGTCCACAAGCACTGGTGGCCTTTGCACTAGGACTGACGCTATTCGTCATTACCTTAGGTTTGAACATTGTTGCACTGATCATCGTGCGTAAATATCGTGAGCAATACGACTAATGAGTACTTCAAATACAACGCCTGTGGATCAGCGTATTGATCCATCCATCGCCGCCGAGCTGCGTAAAAAGCGTAAGAAGACCATTCAAAGCTCTTTGGCACGACGTCATCGTAAAGAAAAAACCTTCCGTTTATTTGGTTTCTCTGCGGTACTGGCAGGTCTGTTCTTTGTGGTATTGCTGTTCGGGAGTATTTTATCCAAAGGTTTGCCTGCATTTTGGCAAAGCAGCATGAGTTTGCCGATTCATTTCGATCCAGCCATTGTGGATATTGGTCCAAAACCGAAGCCAGCAGCAGGAGAATCTCCAGCACAGTTTGAAGATCGCTTTATCGCGTGGCAGACCGAAGTCGGAATGGTGGATTGGGATGCCCTGATTATCAATGGCATGATCGCCAAAGACAGCAAGCTGGAAAGCCAGCGTGATGAACTGGGTTCTTTATATACTAGTTCTGAGGCGTATCGTTTGCGTGACATGGTCATGAATGATCCAAGTCTGGTCGGTCAAAGCAAGGAAGTGAAAATTCTGGCGGATGCCAATGTCGATGTCTGGCTAGCGGGAAATATTGACCGTGATCTTCCCGATGAACAGCAGCAGCTCAGTCCTGAAGTGCGCCAGGTGGCGGATGAGATGAAAGCCTCTGGTGTGATTGAAAATAGTTTCAATACCAATATTTTCACCAGTCCTGATTCGCGCAGCTCACCAGCAACTTCTGGCTTGGCAGGCGCCTTTATGGGCTCGCTGTTCATGATGATGATCGTGATCTTTATCTCGATTCCAATCGGGGTGGCTTCCGCGATCTATCTGGAAGAGTTTGCACCGAAAAACTGGATTACCGATGTGGTCGAAGTCAATATTAACAACCTGGCAGCCGTTCCCTCAATTGTCTTCGGTCTATTGGGTGCAGCGATCTTCATTGGCTGGATGCATTTGCCACTGTCAGCACCATTGGTGGGTGGTCTGGTGCTGAGTCTGATGACCTTACCGACTGTGATCATCACCACACGCGCATCACTTAAAGCGGTTCCACCTTCGATTCGTCAGGCAGCTTTGGGCCTCGGTGCTTCCCGCATCCAGACAGTATTTCATCACGTCTTGCCTTTGGCTTTACCGGGTATTTTGACAGGCGCAATTATCGGGGTTGCACAAGCTTTAGGTGAAACCGCACCATTGTTATTAATCGGGATGAGTGCTTTTGTTGCCAGCGTTCCAGCCACACCATTTGATCAGTCAACGGCTTTACCTGTACAGATTTTCTTATGGCAAGGCAATGAATTGCGTAACTTCTTTGAAGGGCGTACCGCAGCAGCAATTATTGTACTTCTGGCCATGATGATCAGCTTGAACAGCCTGGCCATCTGGTTACGTAAGAAATTTGAAGTCCGTTGGTAATAGGGGCAGAATCATGAACACAACTGTTATTCAAAATTCCTTAAAAAAGGATCAAATCGTGAATCCACAACAGACACAATTCACCTCGGATGAGGCGACACAAAAGCCAGCAACTCCGTTTGTTTCCCAGTTCGATACGCAAAGCAGCAGCAAAAAAGATGCGAAGTCGACGAATGTGAAACTTAGTACTTCTGATGTGCATGTGTACTATGGTGAAGCGGAAGCGATTAAAGGCATTGACCTGAACATTTATGAAAATGAAGTGATTGCTTTTATTGGGCCATCAGGCTGTGGTAAATCGACCTTTCTGCGTACCTTAAACCGCATGAACGATACCATTGATAGCTGCCGTGTAACCGGTAAAGTGATGTTGGATAACCAAGATATTTATGATCCAAATCTTGATGTGGTCTTGCTACGTGCACAGGTTGGTATGGTGTTCCAGAAGCCGAACCCATTTCCAAAATCAATCTTCGATAATGTCTCCTATGGCCCAAAACTGCATGGTTTGGCGCGTGACAAGTACGATCTTGAAGAAATTGTCGAAGGCAGCTTGCGCAAAGCCGGTCTGTGGGAAGAAGTGAAAGATCGTTTGAACCAGCCGGGAACAGGTTTGTCAGGTGGTCAGCAGCAACGTCTGTGTATCGCGCGTACGATTGCAGTCAGTCCAGAAGTCATTTTGATGGATGAACCGTGTTCGGCACTTGATCCCATTGCAACCGCCAAAGTGGAAGAGCTGATTTCTGAGCTATCTACGCAATATACCATCGCGATCGTAACTCACTCCATGCAACAGGCAGCACGTGTATCGGATCGTACTGCGTATTTCCATTTGGGGGATCTGATTGAAGTCAACTCGACCGAAAAAGTCTTTACCCAGCCAGATCATCAGTTGACTGAAGCCTATATTACCGGGCGTTTCGGTTAATCCCATATCTAGAATAAGAGCCGCAAGGCTCTTTTTTTATAGGTGAAATAGATGGTGATAATCGTAATAATTCTCGAAATAAAGTTGAAAAAAACCGAAATTGACCTAATCTAAAGGAATAAATCCGAATTAAATAGAGAATAGATTTTTTATGTTATTTCATACTCCGAAACTGTCCGCTGAAATCCGTATTAGTCATCTCAATGCGCGTATCAATGAACAACGAAAAAAAATAGCGCAAACTACTGGCTCTAAACTGGAACTTTTACAGTTATCACAACAACTGTCAAAAGAAGCGCGTGCGCGTAAGAAAACCAATCAAAAAATCTATGTACTCGATTTTAAAGGCGATATGGCGGCTTCTGCGGTAGAAGGCTTGCGTGAAGAAATTACCTTGATTCTGGCCACAGCCAAAGCCGGTCGTAACCGTGTTGTAGTGCGTCTGGAAAGTCCGGGCGGCATGGTTCATGGTTATGGACTTGCAGCAGCTCAACTGGTACGTTTACGCGAGGCAGGTTTTCATCTGACCATCTGTGTCGATAAAGTGGCCGCTAGTGGCGGTTATATGATGGCGTGTATCGCCAATGAAATTATTTCTGCACCATTCGCGATTGTTGGTTCAATTGGTGTAGTTGCTCAAGTACCCAATTTTAACCGTCTGCTGAAAGACAATAAAATCGACTTTGAACTCTATACCGCTGGACAGTACAAACGTACCGTGACTATGTTTGGTGAAAATACCGAAGAGGGTAAGGCTAAGTTTGAAGAAGAACTACAGCAAACCCATGCTTTATTCAAACATTTCGTTGAAAAGTATCGCCCGCAGCTGAATATTGAAAAAGTGGCCACTGGTGAGCATTGGTATGGCCGGGATGCGCTGGATCTGAATCTGGTGGATAAACTGCAAACCTCAGATGAATACCTGCTCAACTTGTTGACCCAACATGATATCTATTCCATCCAGACCCGCAAGAAACCAACTTTGGGTGAAAAACTCGGCCTGCAAGCAGCGCAAATTGCTGATTCACTGATACCCACTGTCATGAATAAAGTTATGGAAAGCTTAAGTAAAGCAAACGCAAATCTGGTGCAAATACGTGATCCAAAACTTTAATCCAATTGATCTTGAATGAATTTTAAAGCTCACTTCGGTGGGCTTTTTTATTTTTTGAAATCATATTGTTATGATATAAGTGGAGTACTCTGATTGAGTCTAGGCTCATATGCTCACGTTTATTTTGTTGCTTGGGTTTTTTAGTATCGTATTTATTCCAATGTTATGTATGCTTTGTTCTGAAGCAAAATTAACTCAGGATGATTCTAAGAAGGTTTTGTTTTGGCTGAGTTTTCTACCCGGTGTTTGTATCTTTCTGCTGTATAGCTTTCTAAAGCCCAATGATCCACCTGTTATTCCATCGAAGGAATGTGGTGTTGTGCAGTTTTATCAGATGCATAAAGTTCGAGGTGGTAATGAATTTGAACGTGTGAGTATTCGCTTTGATGGCGCTCAATATAGTCGGCATTTATTCTTCGATAAGCATCTGGATAAAATTCCTCAAGGCCAAAAGGCCTGCTTTGAATATCTAGATAAGTTCAAATATCCACATTTGTCAGAATCTAAGTTTGTTCAATGGATTGAACCGAATGAAATGTAAACCATCACTGAAACTAATCAGATAAAATAAAGCATATTTTATTGTTAGAGCAGAAACATGGCTATAGCTGAAGCATTTCTTGCGACGCAAAATTGTTATTTTAATTATGAATTTGAAGAACTTTATTTAGAGGATGATTTTCCTGAGGAGTTATCTGTGTCACTGCGTGGCATAATGTTCCGTCATGAGATTCAATATCCTGATGCAACCTATTTCATTTATTACAGTGAGATGTTGACGGGGAATGAACTGCAAAAAATGAAGGATGATTGGATGCGATATTGCCCATATTCTTAATTGAAGAATATGAACGTAATTAAATGCGTGATCCAAAACTTTAATTCAGCTATTAGATTGTGATTTTAAAAGCTCACTTCGATGAGCTTTTTTGATTTTTCGGTATCAATTGCAGCCCGCCTGTTATCGCCGCGCCAATCGTAGCAAGCAAGATGTCTTTGTGTGCATCCCACATATCACCTTGTTGTCCATTATAGTTTTCCGCTTCCTCAGGAGATAAACCAATGGCAATCAGCCATTCCAGCCATTCATAGAGCATGCTGCTGGCCACCACAAACTGAATCACCAGTAGGAAAATGACCACGGGTTTTTGCTGCGGCAACCAGACCTGAAACAGGCGATGGAAAACTGGATAAAGTAATAATCCATAGGTCAGATGGACAAATCGGTCGAACATATTGCGTGACCAGTGCATGGCTTCATTCAGATTAAAGCCAAAAATCTGTTCGATCCACTGGTTATAGGGCACATAAGAATACAGATAGTGCGCAGCAATCACATGAACAATCAGAAAAAGAATATATAAATTAAAACTTAAAAAATTCAGCCCGATTTTATACAGGCAGATGAGCAGCATGATGATCATGAAAACTGTGCCTGCTTGATGCAAGAGATAAGCTTCCAGTTCTAAAGGACGAATACTGGCAAGCAAACTCGCCAGAATTAAAATGCCCAGGCTCGCGTAATGTTTGGCAGAAAGTCGATGTTCAATCATGTCGTTATTATGAAATATCTTTTTTAAAATAAAATACATTATAAATAAAAAGGCGAAGCCTGAGCTTCGCCTTTTCGTCTTATTGCAAATTAGATTTTTGCAATCAGCTCAGCTACCTGTTTAGCTTGATCAGCAGCATTACCTGTATATGATGCAGGTGTCATTTCCGCTAAACGCGCACGGTCAGCAGCAGGAACAGCTTCTAACTCGTTACCGTTTACGAAATCTACCATCATGTCGCGAGTCATGGCTTGACCACGAGTCAGGGCTTTTAGTTTTTCGTATGGTTTTTCAACGTTGTAACGACGCATTACAGTTTGAATTGGTTCAGCCAATACTTCTTGGGCATTATCCAAATCTTCATTGATACGCGCAGCATTCAATTCCAGTTTACCAATACCTTTAGAGCAAGCTTCAAAAGCAATTAAGCTTTGCGCAAAACCAACACCCATGTTACGAAGCACCGTAGAGTCAGTCAGGTCACGCTGCCAGCGAGAAATAGGCAGTTTTTCGCCAAGGTGTGCAAGTACAGCATTGGCAATACCCAAGTTACCTTCAGAGTTTTCAAAGTCAATTGGGTTAACTTTGTGTGGCATGGTTGAAGAACCAACTTCGCCTTCTTTTAGTTTTTGCTTGAAGAAACCAAGAGAGATATAGCCCCAAATGTCACGGTTAAAATCGATCAGAATAGTGTTGAAACGACGTAGCGCATCAAACAGTTCAGCCATATAGTCATGTGGCTCGATTTGAGTGGTGTACGGGTTGAAGTCTAGACCCAGAGACTCTACAAATGCTCGTGAATGCGCAGGCCAGTTGATGTCTGGGTAAGCAGAGTAGTGCGCATTGTAGTTACCGACTGCACCATTGATTTTGCCCAGTAGCTCAACATTTTTAAACTGTTTGATTTGACGTGCAAGACGGTAAGCCACGTTTGCCATTTCTTTACCCAAAGTCGTCGGGCTTGCAGTTTGACCATGAGTACGAGACAACATTGGCTGGTCTGCATGCTTTTCAGAAAGCGCAACGATTGAATCAATGATTTGCTGCATAGATGCAACTAGTACATCACGACCGCTTTTCAGCATCAAGGCATGTGACAGATTGTTAATATCTTCAGACGTACATGCAAAGTGAATGAATTCACCGGCATTTTTAAGTTCTTCGATACCAGCGATTTTTTCTTTCAGGAAATACTCAACCGCTTTAACGTCGTGGTTAGTGGTGCGTTCGATCTCTTTGATGCGATTGGCATCATCTTCAGAAAAATCGCTCACAATCGCATCAAGCGCTGCATTAGTTTCGCCTGAAAACGCCGGTACTTCAGTAATTTCCGGGTGGTTTGCAAGCGCTTGTAACCAACGCACTTCAACAGTCACACGAGCATGGATTAAACCAAACTCAGAAAGAAAGGGACGTAGAGCATCACATTTGCTCGCGTAACGTCCATCTAATGGAGAAAGTGCAGTTAAAGCGTTCATATCGATTCCTTAGATTTTGGAATTAAACGTAAAACAAAACACGTGCAGCATCAGTTAAACCACCTGAAACTGTAAACGCGCTAGATTCTGAATATCTTGTAGCAACTTGCGTTTGCCAAATACCATACCCCAAGAGCTGCCACCGAGCTGACGCCACAGATGCGCCATTTGCAAACCGGTAAATAAGGACGCACGAATGCGGTTGGTGTGTCCGGCATCTTTAAAGGCTTCGGCATTGCCACGTACCATAATACGCGGATTAATCTGTCCGGCCGTATCGACATAGGTTTGAGCAAGGTTGGCAATGATGCTGGGGTGCAGGTAATTATTATCGAAGAAGGAGAGCTGTCTGAGAATTTTCTGTTGAGACTGTTCAATAATTTCAACAAATTTGGGGTTGCTATAGACCTTCTTTTCTAACTGAAGAAGTGCCATTGCATAGCTCATGGGAAGTTTGGTGCTGGAAAGTTTTGGAATTCTGGATTTTGGAGAAGTATTGAAGGGTTGAATGATACTGCTTTCTAATGTTTTTAAACCTAAGGAAATATCGGCCAGTTGATTAAAAAAGTCGAGTGTCTGGGCATTCTGATTGCTGCCGGGACGGATATTAAGACTGGCTCTAATCAACTGTTCAAAATAAAAGTTACCACTTTCACCAATGCTTTGCTGACTCGTCAATGCTGTCATATGGGTTAGCTGGGTGGCCTGAAACACACCCGCTAATGCCAAAGCACGATTTTGACGAGTACTCAACGTTGTGGCTGGTTGAAATGGTAACTCCGTCATGCCGAATTCATCCTTTTATAAAATCAGGTTTAGGTGCATTGGTATGATGAATCACACCACCTCCTAAACAAACTTCACCTGAATAGAACACCACGCTTTGACCCGGGGTCACTGCACGTTGAGGTTCATCAAACTCAACACGAACACCATTCGGTGATTCTGCATCTTGATACACAGTACATGCCTGATCAGTCTGACGGTAACGGGTTTTGGCAGTACAGCGGAAGCCTGTTTCAGGAATATCCTGCTCACCTGCCACCCAGTCAATTGCCTCAGACCAGAGCATCGTGCTCTGCATGAGTGGATGTTCATGGCCTTGACCGACCACCAGACGATTGCCTTCGATATCTTTATGTAATACGAACCAGGCACCTTCAGCAACGCCTTTCATACCGCCAATACCAATACCACCGCGTTGACCGAGCGTATAGTACATTAAGCCGTGATGATCACCAACATCTTTACCGTCTTCCAGCACGATTTTTCCCGGTTGAGCAGGTAAATATTGCTTTAAAAAGTCATTAAATCGGCGTTCACCAATAAAACAGATGCCAGTCGAGTCTTTTTTCTTGGCCGTGACCAGATCTAATTCTTCTGCAATTTTACGGACTTGTGGCTTTTCAATTTCACCAACAGGGAACAGGGTCTTATTAATTTCACGACCATGAACCGCATGCAGGAAATAAGTCTGGTCTTTGTTATTGTCCACACCACGCAATAAAGGTGCATATTCTTCACCACGTGAGTTGGTCATGGTTTCACCACGACGGCAATAATGACCCGTCGCAATAAAATCTGCACCCAGATTTACTGCGTGATCGAGAAAGGCACGAAATTTAATTTCTTTATTACATAAAATGTCTGGGTTTGGCGTACGGCCAGCTGCATATTCCGCCAGGAAATGTTCGAATACGCGATCCCAATATTCCATGGCAAAGTTTGCGGTATGCAGTTTAATGCCGATTTTGTCGCAAACGGCTTGTGCATCGGCAAGATCCTCCATCGCCGTGCAATATTCTGTGCCGTCATCTTCTTCCCAGTTTTTCATGAAAAGACCTTCAACCTGATAACCTTGTTGAAGTAAAAGGGCAGCAGAAACAGATGAATCTACACCACCTGACATACCGACGATGACACGTTGTTGCATAGGATTAGGCATCCAAATTTGAAAGTAAGGGAGAATTCTGGTGCTCGTAAATGAGCGATAAAGGATATTTTTGACCTGAAAGCGCATCTTGCACGGCTTTAATCACCAATGGACTACGCGCGCGAGCAGATCCAATCAGTTCATCGAGCGTCATCCAGACTGCGCCGACAATATCTGTATCTAAAGTGGCATTTGGGTCATAGTCAATGGATTTGGCTAAAAAGCAGAAACGAAAATATGTACGATCCGGGAACATCGGTGGGGTATAAGTATATATCCCTAAAAGATGAGTTACTTCAACCGTATGTCCGGTCTCTTCCATGGTTTCACGAATTGCGGCTTCGATAATGGTTTCACCGCATTCCACATGACCTGCTGGCTGATTAAATACCGTGTGTGTCACACCTTCTGTATGTTCTTCTACAAACAAGAATTTTCCGTCTTTTTCAACGATAGTTGCGACAGTGACATGAGCAGTCCAAGCGGTCATAAAGCAGCACCATGGAAAAGGATGCACTATTGTATAAAATTTTAGGGTGTGTGGCTATGTTGAATGGGGAATTCTTTAAAGGAGTTCTTTTAAAGATTAACGGCTTTGTTGCACAAACCTATCTGTAAAGGCTTTTTCAGCGATATAATTTTCAAATGAAGAAGCCTACACACAAAATCTACCGCACAACCAATTGGCCCGCATATAACCGAGCACTCATGAGTGGCGGAAATATTGCCATTTGGTTTGATCCTGCTACGCAATGGTATGCGCCATCAAAAGGCAAACAAGGGCGAAATCAAACCTACTCCGACGCAGCCATCCAATGCTGCTTAATGATTAAATCCTTATTCCGTCTATCTTTACGTATGGTTACTGGCTTTGTGCAAAGTCTGATTAAACTTTGCGGATTAAATTGGATAGCTCCAGATTACACCACGCTTTGTAGAAGACAAAAGCATATTGATATTGCAATCAGCTACCAAAAAAGTAGCGATGGGCTGCATCTACTCATGGACTCTTCAGGCATGAAGTTTCTAGGTGAGGGCGAATGGAAGCGCAAGAAACATGGACCTGAATATCGTCGCCAATGGCGTAAACTTCATATTGGTATAGATGCTAAAACCCTACAAATACGAGCAGTTCAGCTTACAACCAATAATGTCAGTGATTCACAGGTGCTTGGTGATTTACTTAATCAGATTCCACAAGATGAGCAGATTGACTCTGTTTATACCGATGGAGCTTATGACACCAAGCAATGCCGTCAGGTCATTGCAGATCGGCAAGGGCATGCGGTGATTCCACCTAGAAAAAATGCGAAACCATGGAAAGATACAAAGAGTAGCTCGCTAGAACGAAATGAATTACTTCGAACAGTTAAACGTTTAGGCAGGACACTATGGAAAAAATGGTCAGGCTATCATCGGCGAAGTTTGGTAGAAACCAAGATGCATTGCATTAAATTATTGGGCGATAAACTGAGTGCAAGGAGCTTTCAAAGCCAAGTGAATGAGATCCATGCACGTGTAGCAGTCCTTAACAGATTTACGGAATTAGGTCGACCACTTACCCAATTTACGCCTTAAATTTGGCTCAATTAGGGGCGCTTTGCATTTCAAATCTTTGTGCAACAAAGCCGACTGAGATTATGATTCACGCACCGCATCGACACGTTCTGAAATTCATTTAACATGAAATCTCTTATGCGAAACTGAGCATTATTTATAGTTATTTGAAACTTTCACATAATTTTGTGCAGAATATGGCAAGAATGCCATTTCTTTTTCAGTGAGCGGACGCGCTTTTTTGGCAGGGCTGCCCACATAGAGCCAACCACTTTCCAAAACTTTGCCCGGTGGAACTAGTGTACCTGCACCAATCATCACATCATCCGGAATGATGACATCATCCAGAATAATGCTGTTAATCCCGATTAATACGCGATTACCAATCGTACAACCATGCAATGTCACATGATGGCCAATCGTGACATCTTCACCAATGATCAAAGGCGAACCATTCGGTTTATCGGCTTTTTTATGACTGACATGCAACATGGCATGATCCTGAACATTCGAATTTTTACCAATCCGGATTGAATTAACATCACCACGAATCACGGCAAAAGGCCAGACAGAAACATTTTCAGCCAAGACCACATCGCCGACCACGATTCCCATCGGATCGATATAACACGATTTATCAATTTCTGGAGTCGTGTCTAAATAAGAACGAATGTTTTGGCTCATGGTGATCTGCTCATTAAAAGTTTAAGGATCATGTGCATAGTATAAAATAAAAAGCACCCATCTGAATGAGTGCTTTGGTCTTAGTCCGGGACTAAAACAGTTTATTTAAACTTAGAACAAGTTTGAGAAGAACTGTTTAATGTGGTCGAGCATACGTGCGAAGAAACCAGCTTCTTCAACCGCGTTTAAAGCCACCAATGGTTTTTCTGAAATTACTTTACCATCCAGAGTCGCTACGTATTTACCTACGACCTGACCAGGCTGTAAAGGTGCAGTCAGTTTAGGTTGAACCACCAGCTGGGTTTTAATCGCATTAGCCTGACCTTTTGGCATGGTCACGTTAAAGTTTTCCGCAAGACCGATCTGAACTTCATCTTCCTTACCAAACCAAACTTTGGCTTTGGCAAGTACCTGTTTGGCAGGTTGAACATTTTTGGTTTCGAAGTTTGCATAACCCCAAGCCAGCAATTCACGTGTTTGTGTCGCACGTTCCTGCATGGTTGGTGCACCAAAAATCACTGAAATCAAACGTGTAGGTCCACGTTTTGAAGAGGTGGTCAAACAATAACCAGCTTCATCAGTATGGCCAGTTTTTAAACCATCTACACTCGGGTCAGTATATAGCAGGGCATTACGGTTACCTTGCTTGATGCCATTAAAGGTAAATTCTTTTTCCGCATAAATCGGATAATATTTAGAACTGTCTTTAATGATGTGTTGTGCCAGCGTTGCCATATCTTTGGCAGTTGAATAATGACCTTCAGCTGGCATACCGGTTGAATTGATAAAGCTGGTATTGGTCATGCCAATACGTTTAGCTTCCTGGTTCATCATATGTGCAAAGGTACCCTCGTTCCCTGCAATATGTTCAGCCATGGCTTTCGATGCATCATTCCCTGATTGAATAATAATCCCGCGAAGCATTTCAAGTGCAGTTGCCGTACCATTTAAAGGTACATACATACATGATTCCGCGCTACTGCCGCGACACCATGCTGACTCGTTCATGCGCACTTGTTCATCTTCAGTGAGTTCACCGCTCAATAGTTTTTGTTCGATGATGTAGCTGGTCATCATCTTGGTCATTGAAGCAGGGGCTAATTTTTCATTTTCATTTTTTGAAGCGAGAAGTTGCCCTGTCTCGTAGTCCATTAGCACGTAGGATTTATTATTCAATTCTGGTGGTGCAGATAGGACAGTTGCTGCAAAGCTAAAACTAGGAACTAATAATAATGCAGCAAGGGCAGTTTTTTGGGTCATTTCTAGTGGGTTCCTATATCTTGATGTAAGCACGAAGAGCCTAGCATTTTAGGACAAAGCTAGGCTGACTTCTATGGGAAACCCGGTCTTATTTCAAAAGTATTGTAAGTTATCGGCAGAAAAGCAGCTTAATTGTTATAGGTGGTTAATTCATTACAAATCACCTGATTTTTTTTCTTGCCGGCTTTCTTGGCATCCGATTGTGCTTCGGCCAGAATATTGCGGAAATCGTTCTGTTTAGCCATCTGGTTTAAGCTTTCAACCGGATTACGCTGGCCCGGCATATACTCAGTCACCAGCTTGGTATAACCCTGATTAAACTGTGACTTGTCTTTGACCATGCTTGGACAGATTTCTGAAAGAACATAAATGGCTGCCAGTTCCTGTTTGGTCACTTGCTGAGTTGGGGTAACATTAATGTTTTCATCGGCTGCAAATGCAGAAGTTCCCAAAAGAGTGGCGGCAGAAATTGCGCAGAATGTTAAAGCTTGGAATATTGGATTTTTCATTGAAAACTCAAAAAATGGATTTAGAACAATAATTTGCCTAGCTTAAACTTATTTTTGAAATTGAAAAGTGGGAAAATGTAGCGAAGCTGTAGAATTATGAATAAATCTGTAAGAGAAAATAAGACGATGTTTACACCGTCTTATTTGAAAATTTAGCTGGCTTAGCCTTGGTAGTTCAGCATTTCTTCACAGACAGTTTTCTGCTCGTCTGAGCTGGTTTGCTTTGCACCCTGACGTGCTTCTTCAAGTAAAGATTTATATTCACTGTCTGCCTGTAGCTTTTGATAGCTCATGCCTTTATCTGAGTAGTCTGCAAGATAAGACTGGATCAATTGTTCAACGGTGCTGTTAAATTTTGGATTTTGACCAATGATTGCCGGGCAAACTTCAGCCATAACCTGTGCTGATGCAATATCTTCTTTTACAATGGTATTGTTTTCTTCAACAGTCAGATCGTTTGCCATGACTGAAGGGGAAATAAATGCTGCCAAGCTTAAAGTGAGAGCGCTAAGTAAAGAGAATTTTTTAATCATCTTGAGCCACATATTATAAAGATGGATGTCGAGCAATAAATATATATAATTCCTGCACTAATACAATGAAATGTCCTAGTCAGTCATTTTTTAGCGTAACGAGATTTTTTAGTGAATATTTTAGTTTCAAATGATGATGGGGTGTTTGCACCCGGTATTCAGGCTTTGGCGCAAGCGCTAAAGCCTTTGGGGCGAGTGGTGATTGTGGCACCGGAAAGTGAACGCAGTGGCTTTTCTAGTGCCTTAACTTTGGACCGCCCTTTACGCCCAATCCAGATTTCTCCTGATGTCTGGGCGGTTAATGGGACGCCGGCAGATTGCGTTTACTTGGCTATGAACGGGCTATTTGATTTTGAATTTGACCTAGTGGTTAGCGGGATAAATAGCGGCGCAAATCTGGGAGATGATATCTTGTATTCCGGTACAGTCGGGGCGGCCTTTGAAGGTCGTTTAACTAAACATCCTGCGATTGCCGTATCACTGAGTGGGCCGAATGTACGTGGCTATCAGCAGCCTCAGGATTATCAGTTGGCCGCCGAATGGGTGCATGATTTTATTGCTCGTGGTTTGCCTGTTCTGCCTGAGCGACATATTTTTAATATCAATATTCCAGATGTAACTGAATTGCAGGGTGAAAAAGTGACATATCAAAGTCGCCGCCGTCAGTCTAAACCGGTGACGAGTCATGTAGATCCGCGTGGTCGTCAGGTATTTTGGATTGGACTCTCGGGAGAAGCAGTCGCAGAACCTAAGCCGGGATTTAGCGAGATTGATTCAGACTTCTCTGCGGTCGCCAATGGCTATGTCAGTATTACCCCGATTCAGATGGATGCCACCAATTATGAGAGTTTGCGGAATTTGCAAACACAATTGGAAGAAAATGCGTCCTTAGTGTTATAACTTTGTGAAAAACTCGCGATTGCAAGTATATTGCCGTAAAACTTTGCTAATCTTAACGAAATTTTGCAACCGTATAGCATTAGAGAGGAAGATAATGTTCTTGGTGTTACCGAAATGTGTCGTAGCTTCGCCTGCAACCCTGATTAAAACCCTTGTTTTATCGACCGTTGTTATTTCTACAGGAGTAATTACCGGTTGTGCCACCAAACCCCAGGTGAATAATGCAACGCGTTATGCAACAGCTCCTGATTTCTATACGGTGCGTTCAGGAGATACATTGAGCGGGATTGCAGCACGTTATGGGCTGAACTATATCAGTGTCGCGGAGATGAATGATATCAGTGCGCCTTATCGGATTTATGTCGGACAATCGATCCGCCTGAAAACCCATACTACGCGCCGTAGCACCAGCACCCAGGCAGTGACTCAGGCAGCACCAATTCAACGTCAAACGATTGCAGTGCCTACACCGGCACCGGTTACGCCAGCAACTACAGTACAAACCACACCACGCGTCAGTACATCTGCACCTGTAACGCCAGTATCTACTGCAGCAGGTCTACGTTGGGTAAAACCATCGAATGGCGCGATTCTCCAGCAATACAATTTAGCTTCTAATATTAAGGGCACCCGCTATAGTGGCAATGTCGGTGATCCGGTATTTGCAGCAGCAGACGGGCAGGTGGTGTATTCCGCTGATGGTTTGAAAGAATATGGCAATCTGGTGTTGGTGAAGCATATCAATGGCTATATCACGGCTTATGCACATAACAGTAAATTGAATGTGAAAAGTGGCCAAAATGTAACGGCTGGTCAAAAAATTGCAGAAATGGGGTCGACTGGTACAAACCGTACCATGCTTGAGTTTCAGGTGCGCTTAGACGGCAAACCTATTAATCCTACTGCAGTTTTACCAAACAATTAAATAAATAATGCAAAGTGTAAATTTCGCCGTATAATACAATAAGTTGCTTTTATCAAATGATGAAGCACCTCATAAGTTTAGAGGGAAATTTATGTTAGATCAACTTCGAGCAATGGGTGTCTTTGCTTGCGTTGTGGAGAAAAACTCGTTTAGCGGTGCTGCCCGTGAATTAGGGATTACGACCAGCGCCGTCAGTCAACAAATTCGCTCGTTAGAACACGATATGGAAGTCGTACTTCTAAATCGTTCGACGAGAAAATTAAGTCTGACCGAAGCGGGACAAGCTTTTTTCCATAGCTGTCAAGAAATGTTATCTGCTGCTGAACGCGGTAAAGTCCGGATCAATGAATTACGTGATGATCTCGTGGGCGAGCTGCGTATCGTTTCTTTGCCAGAATTATGCGCGAATCATGTGATTCCTGCACTTTCTCATTGGATGGCTGCACATCGCGGCTTGGCAGTACATTTAGAAACAAACAATCATGAGGTTGATTTGTTGGATGGGCGGGTTGATATCGCCCTAAGATTTGAACAGAAAAATGATGAGCATAATCTTCAGGTTGTGCCATTGATACAGATTGAGCAAATTCTGGTGGCGACACCGAGTTATATTAATCAAAGCACTATTATTTCGAGACCTGATGACCTTAAAAATCATGAGGTCTTACCTTTGACACAGCTTAAAAACCATCAGTATTACCATTTTCAACATGTAAATACTGCAGAAAAAGCCGAATTAGAACTGAAATCCCGTTTCAGTACCAATAACGGTTTGGTTGCGAAATCGATGTGCTTGCAGGGCAATGGGATTGCCAAGGTTTTATATCTTGATGCTAAAAAGGATTTGCTTAACGGTACTTTAGTTGAAGTTCTGCCTGAATGGAGACTGCCACCGATTACACTGTATGCGGTTATTCCGAAACGTGAACAACAACCTACAAAAATTCTTCGTTGTCTTGATACCTTGAAACAATATTTTAGCCAGATCTCTGGCGGACGTATGTTACAAAACGCATCATAGAATGCAGAATAATAAAAAAGCCGCTTTAGAGCGGCTTTTTTAATTTTTAGGCTAGGACTTTATGCCAAATAAGCTTTGATCATTTTTACCAGACGTTCGATCAACTGGTCTGCTTGCTCCTGAGTAATATTCAGGGTAGGTAACAGACGAACGACATTGCCTGCAGTGACATTGATAATCATCTTATATTCATCGCGTGCAATCGCAACCAGATCACCGCATTCTTTTGGTAATTCAATCCCGATCATCAGACCAAAACCACGTACGATAACATTTTGATCTGCCAGCTTGTTACGCAGTTGGTCAACGATGTAAGCACCTTTTTCAGCAGCATTCGCGACGATATTTTCTTTTTGCATAATATCGAGAATGGTATAGACCACACGCGAACCCAGTGCTGTACCGCTATAGGTAGAACCGTGATTTCCAGCAGTTAATACGCCTACGCCACGACCTTGAGTCATTACCGCACCAATCGGGAAGCCATTTCCTAAGCCTTTGGCTGTGGTCAGTACATCCGGAATAATATTGGTGTGCTGATAAGCAAAGTATTTACCGGTACGGCCATTACCAGTTTGTACTTCGTCCAGCATCATCAGCCAGTTGTGCTGGTTACAGATTTGGCGGATTTCTTCTAAGTAGCTGAAACCTTGAGGAGCAGTATTCACGCCGCCTTCACCCTGAATAGGCTCAATCAAAATCGCTACGATATCCGGGTGATTAATCGCAGCCTCTTCAATCGCTTCGATATCACCAAAAGGTACACGGACAAAACCTTCAACCAGGGGGCCAAAGCCTTCCTGAACTTTTTTATTGCCTGTAGCAGACAAGGTGGCCATGGTACGACCATGGAAAGACTGGTCAGCGACAATAATTTTTGGTGAAGCAATACCTTGCATATGACCAAATTTACGTGCAATTTTGATTGCACCTTCATTGGATTCTGCACCACTGTTTGAGAAGAATACTTCTTCCATGCCTGCAACTTCAGCCAGTTTTTGTGCGGCAGCAGTTTGCCAAGGCACTTCAAACAGGTTGCTGGTATGAATCAGGGTCGCTGCCTGTTCAGCAATCGCTTCGGCAATGACTGGATGCGCATGGCCCAAACCACATACTGCAATGCCGGTTAATGCATCTAAATACTCTGTACCATCTTCGGTATAAAGATATGCACCTCGTCCTCGGACAAAGCTGATCGGTTGACGGCCAAAAACAGGCATCAAATGAGACGGTTGATCAGTTTGTACCGGTGCGAGGGTAATATTATTCATGACTAACTCTTAACTGTTAGGTGGAAAGATAAACTTATATAAGCAAAAACCCGCTCAGATTTAAAGGGTAATTGTAAATAAAATTGGAATTATTGCTTTAGACGTACTGTTTTGCCTGGATTTGGGTATAATGCGAGACAGATGAGTTGAGGATTTATCAATGACTGAACAAGCACGCGATACCGAAGCGTTAATTCGTGACCAAATTGCAAAACACGCAGTACTTCTTTACATGAAAGGCACACCGCA
The DNA here is from genome assembly GCF_013417155.1 of Acinetobacter sp. YH16052. GTDB lineage: Bacteria > Pseudomonadota > Gammaproteobacteria > Pseudomonadales > Moraxellaceae > Acinetobacter. Next base: position 150,113 of record NZ_VPEO01000005.1, read on the forward strand.
ATTTCCACAATGTGGTTTTTCTGCACGTGCAGTAGAAGCACTCAGTCAAATTGGTCGTCCGTTTGCTTATGTAAATATTCTGGAAAACCAGGACATTCGCGCGATGTTACCACAAATCGCCAACTGGCCGACATTTCCACAGCTTTGGATCAATGGTGAGTTGATCGGTGGTAGTGATATCATGCTCGACATGTTCCAAAAAGGTGAATTAAAGCCTTTAGTTGAACAGTATAGCCCGGCAGCTGATGCTTAATTTTGTATTAAATTAAGTTCAGATGTGAAAAAGCGCTTCATTGAGAAGCGCTTTTTTTTATCTCTACTTTTGCTTAGGTCAAGGTTAGAGTTAATCCTCTGTCGCTGCATCCGGCTTTTCAACTGTCGAAGCATCAGCATCAACTTCAGTTTGTGGCTCGACGATTTGCTTCTTGTCTTTTTTCTTCTTCTTTTTTTTCTTTTTCTTCGGCACTTCGACCAGTTCGGCACCATCTTCAATCGCTTGCCAATAATCCAGCTGTGCCATCACTGCGGCATAGATTGAATTTTTGCTATAGCGACCTTTTTTATCCAAGGTACCGACAGGACGCGCCATCAGGATTTCCAGCGCCTGATCAATGGTATCAATCGCGTGAATATGGAACTGACCTTCTTCCACAGCAATGGTGACATCTTTACGCAGCATCAGATGTTGCATATTTTGACGCGGGATAATCACACCTTGTTTTCCGGTCAGACCTTGTAACTTGCAAGCATCAAAGAAACCTTCAATTTTGGCATTCACACCACCTACAGGCTGTACTTGTCCCAGCTGGTTCATGGAACCGGTAATGGCCCAGGACTGATCAATCGGTAACTGGCTTATGGCAGACAGTAAGGCAGACAGTTCCGCGACTGTGGCACTGTCACCATCGACCTGGCCATAACTTTGTTCAAAGGCCAGTGCAGCAGAGAAATGCAAGGTCTGTTCACGACCAAAATGTGCTTTCAGGAAAGACGACATCAGCAACACGCCTTTAGCATGTAAAGAGCCACCGAGTTCGACACTGCGTTCGATATCCAGAATATCACCACCACCTTGATAAACCGAAGCAGTCAGTCGTGAAGGCAGACCAAATTCAACATCAGCATAATGAATGACGGACAGGGCATTGATTTGGCCCAGACGATGGCCGCGGGTTTCGATCAGTTGAGTACCACGAGTCAGATCTTGCCAATACAGTTCACGTAAATAGCCGAGACGATATTTGCGATGATCCAGGGCAGTATTGATATGTTTTTCTGACACCATCTTGTCGCCAGCCTGGAAGGCATGATGATGTGCTTCACGGATCAGATCACCCAGCGTCAGGGCATGTAATGACAATGAACTTTGATCTTCGGCCTGACGGCTGGAATCTGTGAGCAATGCCGCCAAAGCAGAACGGTCAAAAGGTAATAATTTATCCGATTGCACATAGTCGGCAATCAGCTGCATATAGGCCTGCTCGTTGTCGTCATTACGTTGTAATGTATCGGTAAAATCAGCACGGATTTTAAAGATGCTGCCCAGCTCTGGTTCAAGCTCTAAAATTTCATAATAAATTTCAGGCTCAGCCAGCAAGATGACCTTGATATTCAATGGAATCGAAGCAGGTTCAATCGAAATGCTGCCGGTTAACGTGATCATATGCTCAAGCGAGGACAATTTTAAATGCCCCGATTTAAGCGCGCGCTTCAAGCCTTGCCATGCATAGGGCTGTTCCAGCAATTGTTCCGCTTCCAGCATCAGGAAGCCACCGTTAGCCTTGTGCAAGGTACCTGAACGAATCAGGGTGAAGTCGGTGGTAATCGTGCCATTTTGGGTCAGTTGTTCCACATGACCCAAAAGGTTGTAATGCGTTGGAAAATCTTCAAAGATCACCGGTGCACCACTGTTCGGCTTATGGGTAATAATTACATTTGCCTGATAACGTGCCGGAACGCGGCTGAATAGTGCCGGAGTGAAGTCATCTTCTTCCTGTTCCAGCACGATTTCGACATTATTGATAATGTCTTCGGCATAATATTTCAGATAATGTTCCAGACCTTCCACATGTTTGAATTTCGCTAGAATCTGTTCGACTCGCGGCAAGACGACCTGCTTGGCGATATCGCGGTTCAGGATCTGTACGCGATCGCGTGCATCATCTTCCAGATCACCTAGGTGTAAACCCAAACGTTCCAGTTTCTTGTCCATATAGCGCATGTTAGAGGCTAGTTCGGCACGATCTTTGTTGCTTAATGCATTCAGATCTTCCTGAGACATTTCCTGCAATTTGTCATCAATCAGATGCACAGGGACAAAACAGTGCTCATCATGTCGCGAGATCAGCTTCAGATCCAGTTCTGCGCCTTCTTTGGTCAGTTCGATCAGTGCCTGCTGCTGTTCATCACCCGTTTCCTGGCGAATCATTTCAATGCGGTTATGATAGGTCTCTGCAGTAAAACGGCGCTCAAGCTGCTTGAGGATCGTTTGCCAGCTTTGATTCAACATGGCCTGGAATTTCGGCCCTTGACCTGAGGGCAGTTCTAGCGCAATCGGCTGACGCTGGTTCTGAAAGTTATTGACGAACACCCAGTCATTCGGGGTTTCCATAGTTTTGGCGTGCTGTTGCAGCAAACGCTTCACCATGGTGCGTTTTCCGAGTCCTGCGGTACCCACAGCAAAAATGTTATAGCCGGAATAAGGCAGGGCAATCCCGGCCTCAACTGAGGCGCGTGCGCGATCTTGGCCCAAAAAGTTATTCAGGGGCTTGATCCGTTTGGTTGACGCAGGAATTTTTTCTAGGTTTGGAATATGCGTCAGCTGGGTGGATGTTAACCGGGTATGGTCCAGAGTATTTTTAATTTCGCTTTGTTCAAATGCAGAGATAAGTAAATCTGAGCGGATTTTTTGTGGAGTTGTGCTGGTGTTGCTGGCAATAGAAGAATTAATTTGATCGAGTCTCTGGGTCACTGTTGAAAATCCAAAACGAAATATTACGTTGATGAGAGTTAAGGTATACAGATTTACTTGAAAAATTCAAGCCAACATGTCGCTTTTGCCAGAAAATAAAAAACCGGAAATGTGATAAATATATAAATCTTGTTGAAAGATACGCTATTACAGGATTGAATAGCAGCAATTGGTTTTTCTGCGGAAAATAATAAAGCAATGACAACACAAACGACGGGTTGGAAATCCGCATTTACAGCATTTTTAGATCGACGTGCATTGATCATGCTGTTCTTGGGATTTTCGGCTGGTGTGCCGATTCTTCTGATTTTTTCCAGTCTGTCTTTATGGTTAGGTGAGGCCGGAATCAGCAAAAGTGCAGTAACTTTCTTTAGCTGGGCCGCATTGGGCTATTCGTTTAAATTCGTCTGGGCACCGCTCATTGATGAACTTCCTGTCCCTTTTCTGACCAAGGCTCTGGGACGTCGTCGTGCCTGGTTGCTGATTGCGCAGATTCTGATTGTCTGTGCCATTTCCATTATGGCCTTTTCTGATCCGGCTTTGGGTGCAACACATTTACAGCAAATGGCGCTCGGTGCAGTCCTGCTTGGTTTCTCCGCAGCAACGCAGGATATTGTGATTGATGCCTACCGGATTGAACTGGCGGAAACCCAGATGCAGACCGTATTGGCCGCCACCTATAATGCCGGTTACCGGATCGGGATGATTGTCGCTGGTGCTGGTGCCTTGTTTCTGGCGGCCTATTTGGGAACTGCGAAAGGCAACTATATCTATGATGCCTGGAAATGGACCTATCTGGCGATGGCTGCTGTCATGCTGGTCGGTATTATCACCACACTGTCCATTCGGGAGCCGCAGGTTGACCGTGTGCGAAAACACTATGTGCGCAGTGATTATTTCCGTTTAGTCGCCGTATTTTTTGTTGCGGTGATCAGTTTTGTACTGAGCTATATCTATTCAGGCAATCTGGTGGACAGTATCAAGCAACAGTTTGCTATTGAAGATACCTTTGCCTTGTTCTGTTTTGAGGCCTTACGCTTTATTGGCTCAGGTGCTGTCGCATTTGCGATTGGTGCAAGCTTGGTAAAAATGGGTGCGGTTAACAGGCAGATGGCCTATGAAACCTGGGTCAATCCGGTTGCAGACTTCTTTAAACGTTATGGCTTGAAACTGGCATTGGTGTTGTTATTGCTGATCGGTTTTTATCGGGTCTCCGATATTATTGCCGGCGTCATTTCTAATGTGTTCTATCAGGACCTGAATTTCAGTAAAGAACAGATTGCCGAGGCGGTTAAAGTCTATGGAGTCATTTTCTCTTTAGTCGGTGGATTCCTTGGCGGGCTCTTGGCCCAGAAGATGAACATCATGAAACTGATGTTTGTTGGTGCTGTGCTGGCCTGTTCCACCAACCTGATTTTTATCGGCCTGGTCAAGTCTGGTGAAAAACTAGCAGCTGTCGAAGTCACGGTCGGTAATCAGGTTTATCAGGCAGAGACCGATGAAGTTGGTTACTGGAAGCTGGATATACCGAGTGCTGTGCTGGCGCAGAGCAAACAGCTACAAGTATCGGCTGCTTATCTGGATGGAGATGTTACTGATCAAGCCCCGGTACAGGTCAATATGCCGTATTTGACCACAGAACAGGGCAGCACCCAGTTACAGATCTTGCCGATCACCAGTGACAATAGCCTCACTGTAGCTGAACAGGACAAGACCATTGTAGTGCGCGGCCAGTATGTCGGTGAAGCACTGCAAGAAAATCAAAAGATTGTTTTACAAATCAATGATCAAAATATTGAGGCAAAACTGGAAAGTGAAGGCGTATTTACTGCCGCGCTTCCTGCACAACAACTGATTCAGTCACCTGCACATATTATCAGTGCCGTCTTGATGCAAGATGATCAGGCACTGCAGCAAACAACGCATGTTTATCAGGTCAATGATCAGCTGAGCAATACCCAGAATCTGGATGTCGATATTCAGCCCTTGGCAGTGGTGGATAGCAACAGTTCAGATACGGTCGAAGTCAGTGGCAAGGTGATTAAACCTTATAGCGACAAGTGGCTTTATTTTGCCATTATTGTCGATAATCTGGCCGCCGGGCTGGCTGGTGCTGCGTTTATTGCATTCTTGTCGAGCTTGACCAGTGTGTCATTTACCGCTGTTCAATATGCGATTTTTAGCTCACTCATGACCCTGACGCCTAAGATTTTAGGTGGATATTCGGGTACTATAGTCACCAATATCGGTTATCCGAATTTCTTCCTGATGACTACTCTGATTGGGATTCCGATCCTGATTCTGGTGGTCTGGGTCGCAAAACTGCTCGGTGAACACCAACAACAATCTGTACAGAAGGATGATTAATATGCGCATGCTACATACCATGTTACGTGTAGGCAATTTAGAACAATCTCTCAAGTTCTATACTGAAGTACTTGGCATGACTTTGCTTCGTAAGCGTGATTACGAAGAGGGCCGTTTTACCCTGGCTTTTGTCGGTTATGGCGATGAAGAGAATCACACCGTACTGGAATTGACCCATAACTGGGATACAGACAGCTATGAACTGGGCAATGCTTATGGTCATATCGCGATTGCAGTTGATGATGCTTACAAGGCTTGCGAAGAGATTAAAGCGCGTGGCGGTAATGTGGTGCGTGAAGCTGGCCCAATGAAAGGTGGCGTGACTGTAATTGCATTTGTAGAAGATCCAGATGGCTACAAGATCGAGCTGATCCAGCAAGACAACAATGCACGTAATAACTAAGTGTGACGTAGCGAGATATATGAAATGCATTCATGTATAGATGAAAATATTACATCAATCTGAGTGCATAGCATGGGCCCGGCATCTGTTAAGATAGCCGGGCATTTTTATATCAAACAATAAAATCTGAGGGATTATAGGGATATGCTTAAGTTCTTGGCATTGGATCGGTTTACGATACTGTTGTTTGTGATGGTTTTGCTGGCCAGTGTGCTGCCAGTTTCGGGGCAGGCGGCTGAAGTCTTTGGCTGGGTGACGACAGGAGCGATTGCCATCCTGTTTTTCCTGCACGGCGCCAAACTGTCTCGTGAAGCTGTGGTGCAAGGCATTATGCACTGGAAATTGCATACTTTAGTTTTTGCGCTAACTTTTGCCCTGTTTCCGATTCTCGGGCTTTTGGCCAAGCCGATTTTATTACCCATGCTCGGACAGGAACTATATTGGGGTTTCCTGTTTATGTGTTTCCTGCCATCCACCGTGCAGTCCTCGATCGCCTTTACTTCAGTGGCTCATGGCAATGTCGCCGGGGCGGTATGTAGTGCCTCTTTTTCCAATCTGATCGGTATGTTTATTACTCCATTATTGGTCGCATTTTTTATTCTCGGTCAATCTGATCATGGTTTTGATCCGACTTCATCGATTATCCAGATTACACTGCTGCTCTTGGTGCCGTTTATTTCAGGACAGATTCTGCGTCCCTGGATCTATCCGCAAATGATGAAAATGCCAAAAATCGTCAAGGTCTTCGATCAAGGCTCGATTTTACTGGTGGTGTATGGCGCTTTTAGTAGCGCCGTAGTGGCCGGGCTGTGGAATGAAGTGAGCCTGAGTACCTTGTTGCTGCTATTGCTGGCTTGCTCGGTGTTACTCACCATTGTGATGCTGTTATCACTTTATATTCCACGCTGGCTGGGCTTTAGCCGCGCTGACCAGAAAACGGCATTCTTTTGTGGTTCCAAGAAAACCCTGGCCAGTGGAGTGCCGATGGCGCAAATTTTATTTATTGGCCAGCCGCTGGGCATGATTGTCCTGCCGATCATGATTTTTCATCAGATTCAATTAATGGTCTGCGGGATTATTGCCAATCTGTGGGCCAAAGAGACTGGGTCAGAAGCTGAAGAATAATTCGCATATTAAATTCGTTTCACGTATAATAATGCCCACTTGTTGTGCTTAGCTCTGACGGTATCCGTCTCGGTGGGCCAAAAGAATGGTCTGTTGTGGTGTTGATCTGCATGAACGATGTTCCTGCTTCCTCAGTTGAGAGTGATCAATAGCGATGACAGCTAAACCTTCTTGAATCTAATGGAGTAATCGACGATGCGCGCCGATATTCACCCAAAATATGAAACTTTAGTTGCTACTTGTTCATGTGGTAACGTAATCGAAACTCGTTCAGCTCTTGGTAAAGAAACTCTTTATCTAGACGTATGTTCAGCTTGCCACCCATTCTACACTGGTAAGCAAAAGAACGTTGACACTGGCGGTCGTATCGACAAGTTCAAACAACGTTTTGCTGGTATGTCACGTTCTGTTAAACGTTAATATCCAAAATGAAAAAACGGGCTTTAAGCCCGTTTTTTTGTGCCTGCAATTCAGAAGATGATCATGCCACTTTCTAAGTTGCAGGTTTGTAGCAGCACTTAATGCTCTTGCACATCAATCAAATGATCGAGTTTTTTCTGGAAATAATTCCCCTGAATAAAGCGGGCATCCACGTTCCAGGCATTGGCGAACAATGTCATATCATTTAATTCACGGATCAGAATATTGAGTGGCTTGATTTCATTATAGCTGGTGATTTTTTCCTGTAACTGCTCAATCTCGGTATCTTTATTGAGCATATTGGTTAAGCTCGAATGTAAGCTGACACCATCCAGTTCCAGTTCGCGCAGTAAATTTTGACTGTACATGGATTGACCAAAATCACGCAGTGCAATCAGTGCGCCATGTTCATACAGCACGCGTAGATATTTTTGTGCATCTTGTTGATTCAGTAAAATATCTTCTTCTGAGAATTGCAAGATTAGCGGATGCTTCACTTTACTGCGAATAATCGTAATCAGCTTAGAAATAAATTCCGGGAAGGTGCGGTCTTTAAATAGTACGGCACGGTTCAAATTGACAATTAAGCTTGCATCAGGATACTGGGTAATAAAGTTGTGTAGCTGTTTACTAGCTTCAACCAGAATCCAGCGATCCAGTTTAATGGACAGTTCATCATCTTCATGAAGTTCTAAAAGGCTAGAAATATCCTGCCATTTATTCTCAAAAATAAAGCCACTGGTCACTTCATAGGTATATAAACGCGTATCTTCTTTATCATAGAGTTGCTGATACTTTAAATGGATCTCGCCACGTTCCAGACATTCACTTAAGGCTTTCAAAATAGAAGGTGTAGCGCTAGGAATAGACGTGACTGCTGGACTGACGGCTGCCAATGTTGGGCTGGCAACTGGTGTTTCAGCAACACTGAAATCTATACTTGGCATTTCTACCGCAACCGGACTGCTCAGTGACGCAGGAATATCAAGTTTAAATTCAGGTACAGCTTCTGCTTGAGGTAAAGATGTCGAGAATGCTTGTCCAATCAGCGTATTACAATGCATTTCATCTTGCAAACCCTGTTCAAGCATGACATAGCCCAAGCGCAAAGTTAGAGGGAATGACTTTTGTCCCACTGTAAGGAGTTGCGGTTTGCTTAAGGCATTTAAACTGATTAGTTTAGATTCAAGAATTGCTTTAGAGTCTGCCTGAAACAGACCGACAACGACATCATATTCCAGTTTAAACAGGGGAATATGGGTCTGTTCCTTGAGGAATTCTTTGACTGCATCAAAGTACCCATTAAAAGTGGCCCAGTCAGATTGTAGAACTTCCGGGTCATATGCACTTAAAGAGAAAGTGACTAAGGCATTCACCGGTGCAGACTGCTTGTTCAGTTCACGTTTAAGTGACTGAAAAACACTTGGTTTTCCAGGAGTTTTCTCGGAAAAAACCGTTTGAGATTGAGTATCAATGCTAATTTGTACTGCATCTTCTTCAGCAGTTGAAGGCAAGAATTCCAGTTTTAATGGGTTAGATGCGGACACATGCGGATTCAGAGACTGAATCTCGACTCGACCTAAATCAAATTGACCCTGAGAGATCTTTTTGAAACGGGTTTTAAAATCATTCAAATCTGAAGGCTGGAGCAGATCTAGTAAAGGTAGACCAATGATCTCATCTTCATTTTGCAAGCCAAACAGTTTCAGGTAGTCCGCATTGACCTGAATATGAATCCCTTCCTGAATGGTGGCAACAGCACGGTTGCTGTCGTCTACTAAAGATTGTGCCTGAATTTGTGCTGTTTCCAGCTCAGTCATTAAATGTTGCTGAGATTGTGACAAACGGCTAAATGACAATGCTCGGACCAGTCCCACATAAAAGCGTTCCAAGTAGTCGAAGTTGAGAATGTCATATACCCCTTTACGGATATATTGCGCATACTGTTCAGCCTGATAATCATCCGGTTTAAGCAAAATCATCGGAAGGTCAGGTTGCAGCGAAAGACGCACGATCCCTAAGGCCTGTTCGTATTTCAGATCGTAGGCACGCCCAAAAATAATCAGATCCCAGTTGAAATTTAATTGTTTTTCAAAAGACTGCAGATCATCCAGCAGCACAGCATCGACCTGATAATCATGACTGGTCAGAAGATCACGGATTTGGTTATATCTAATTTGATTATCATCAATAATCAGTAAACGTGTTTCAGTACGTTTTAACTTTTTAGACAATAATGGATTTCTCACTTCAATGCTTCCCATAAATCATGATTTCTGCTTTCATTCATGTGCTGATCGATAAAGTTTTCGATCATCTCTTCTTCCTGATCATTGAGTAATTCATAATCAAAACGGATGAAACTCTGCGTAATCAGTTGTGCTTTGGTCAGATAGATTTTGATTTCTTCCTGACCGAGACGTAAATGAATGGTTTGTTTTTCCCTAAACATCTGTGAACCAGAGACAATCAGGCTGGTCGAGACCTGATCCAGTTGCGTCATTTTCACCAACAGGGCAGGCTGATAGTTGACATGATGACGTTCGGTACGGGTATAAGCTGCACAAGGAAAGAGCTCTTGTGCCAAAATTTCTAGCCCGATTTCTAGGCTCTTATCCGTTGACTGCTTGATCCAGCGAATCACACCGCCACGCCACTGACTCTGGGTTTTTTCCTGAACCAGAATGAATTCACCGGTTTTCAGGTTAGCCGGGGTAATACCAGTCCATTTAATCCGGTAACCATTGACACTGATATCCAGAACTTCAGCGCTATGGATCTGTTTGGTTTCTCGATCGAGCGCCTTGATACTGCTAAAGGCACTTGGAATCGTATTTTCCATCGAGCTGACAAAACTGCTTTCGCTCTGGAAATTATAATTAGCCTCGAGTTCCAGGGTTTCGTTGAAGTTTTTACCTTTAGATAGGTAAAAATGCGCCACACTCAAGCCAAAGCAGATATTGATCTGGGCTGAATATTCATAACGTTCATAACGACGCTCGACATTGTTTGAGAGCAGATTGTAGATATGAAAATGCAATGCAGGGGTCAGGAACAGTTTTTCATTCCGCGACAGATACTGGGCATTTTTGCTTTGAGTCCCCGTTAAATGATCCATCAGGTTCTGGGTAGAAATATAGAAGCTTGGCTGAAACTGTGGCTCTTGATGGGTATTAAAGATCGGCGGATGATCTTTGCTGGCATCGACTACATAACGGGACAGCGTGGTTTCCTTCGGCAGGATCTGTACCAGTTTGGCCCAGTCAAAACTGCATAGATACAGGCCCTGAATTTCTGCAGGCCGGATCTGATGAGTATTGAAGATATCCAGTAAAATCAGCTGTGCATAGGCATGTGCAATATTTTGGATTTCATGCTGGGTGCCTAATACCTGATTGATATTACTTTGATAGAAATTGTTGTCTATGGCACATTCAAGCAGTTGATGGGCAGCTAGCCATTGTCCCAGACCTGGCGTGCTATATAGCATATGCTGTTGATATAACAGAAGGGAGAGTTGCTGTAGTGCATAATAAATCGACACCATCCGGGCAGTTTGAATACTCTTCTTTTTGCCTAGAGAAAATAGCGAAAACTTCTGATGGGTCAGCTGATGATTGCAGCGTTTGACGATATCGATATAAATTTTGGCAAAATGACTGCGCAACAGCATGGCCAGTTCAATAATCTGGTCATTGCGGTCGGAAGTGATCAGTCCCTGATTGACAAAATGTTTTTCCAGACTGGTCAGAACATTTTCAAGGGTGGGATGTAAGACCTGAATCAGGTCAAAGCGCAGGGTTTCTGTACATTTCAGCTCAGAAACTTCCAATAAGGCATTAAACAGGGATTTGGATGAATTCCCTAATTGTAGAATCGAAATCCCCGCAACCCATTCCTGCAAAGCCTTGGCAGTGGTTGGACAAAAGCTCAACTGCTCTCGTTTAAGTTCCGTCGGTGTCTGAAAAATGTCTGAAGTATGCGTGCTCATCTTTATTATTTAACTCAAAAATGTTGAAACCCCAAAAGCGGTGTCTTATTCTTCTCGCCCGCTATTTCTCGAACCAGTTTAGGAACCAAATACCCCGGCAGGTTCGCTAAAACTTCTGTATAAATCTCATTAATATGGTCAGGCGCTAAATCAAAATGATGCGCACCTTTTACTTTATCAAGTACATGTAAATAATAAGGCATGACCCCGGCATCAAACAAGCGATAGCTTAAATCCACTAAAACCTGAGCAGAATCATTCACCCCGTTTAATAAAACCGCCTGATTCAGAACGGTGATCTGCTGTTGAACCAGTTGGTTTAAACGCTTGCAAGTGAAGTCATCCAGCTCCGATGCATGGTTTGAGTGTACCACCAGAATAATACGTAGCCTACTGTTTTTTAAAATGCTAAGTAGCTCTTCGTCGACTCGGTTGGGGATCACAATAGGAACTCGTGAATGTATTCTTAAGAATTTGAGATGTGGTACTGATTCTAATCGTTCAATCCAGGTTTTTAATTTCCGGTTCGATAAGGTTAGTGGATCACCGCCACTCAGAATCACTTCATTAATATCAGGCTGGCTTTCCAGATATTGCTTGATATTTATCCAGTCTTCATTTTTAGGCAGATTTTCCTGATAGGGGAAATGCCGGCGGAAACAATAACGGCAATGTACAGCACAGGCACCAGTCAGTGTCAGCAAGAAACGGGATTTATATTTGTGCAGTACGCCGGGTTGCTGATTGGCCTGTTCTTCGCCCAAGGGGTCGGTAACAAATCCTGGATGTTCTTCCAGTTCCAAGTGATGGGGTAGCACTTGTAAAAGCAATGGGTCTAAAGGGTTTCCGACCTGTATTTTGCCCACAAAAGCACGCGGCACACGCAACTTAAACTGTTCAGAAGCTAAAATGGCACCTGAGAGCAGTTGCTCTGGTGCAAGTTGCAGTACTTCAAGCAGTTCGCGGGGATCAGTGATCAGGTCGCTGAGCTGTGATTGCCAGTTTTGTTCTTGATATAAATAGTCTGTCATGCTGGAAGATTAACAACAATAAGTGAGAGGACAAAGCCTGATGGGCTCAGTTTAACAGTTTGTGCCGAAGCGCAATAATCCACTGCGCTGTAAAATAAAGAGCGATTCAGCTATGCTGATCTTGGTGCTCGCCTGATGGTATTTTAACGTTGAGCAAGACATGAATAAACAAAGGATTTTCATTTCTGATTGTAACTTAAACAGCCTGAGCGGGTGAAAGCGGATTTTTTCATTGCGGCAAAGTGTATTGCTCATTTAGAATACGCAACATCAAATGAATGTGCATGTGGCAACTCAATGTTCGTGTCAGACTTGCTAAATGACATCGCAACAGCCCATAGCATCAATAGATTAAAGTTAGTAAGTTTGGAGTGCGCCAGTCATGGCCTATTATTCTACGAATGATTTCAAGTCAGGCCTTAAGGTTATGCTTGATGGTAACCCATGTTCAATCATGGAAAACGAATACGTAAAACCAGGTAAAGGCCAAGCTTTTAACCGCGTAAAATTACGTAACCTTAAATCAGGTAAAGTTCTAGAAAAAACTTTCAAATCAGGCGAGAACCTAGAAGCGGCTGATATCGTTGAAGTAGAAATGGAATACTTGTACAACGATGGCGAAATGTGGAACTTCATGGATCCTGTTACTTTTGAACAGATCGCAGCTGATAAAACAGCGATGAGCGATGCTGCAAAATGGTTAAAAGACGATTCAAATGAAAAATGTACCATCATGTTGTTCAATGGCGTGCCTTTAAACGTAACTCCACCGAACTTCGTCGTACTTAAAATCGTTGAAACTGATCCAGGTGTTCGTGGTGATACTTCTGGCGGTGGCGGTAAGCCAGCGAAACTTGAAACAGGTGCTGTAGTACGTGTTCCATTATTCGTACAGCAAGAAGAAAGCGTTCGTGTAGATACCCGTACTGGTGACTATTTAGAACGTGCATAATGGTTTGAAAATAGACTATTATCGAGAGGGATGATTTAAATCATCCCTTTTTTTATGCCAAAGTCGTAGAGGAAAAGCAAAAGAACAGGCGTAAAGTCGCAAGGGAAAACAGCAGTACCTCGAACAACAACAATCACGCTGATTTGTATGCATCACAATATGAGGGATTGAATGGAAACTTTACAAAAGAAGTCGACGCTGACTTCGAAAATGATTTGGCTTTTGGTAGCCATTGTGGGTGCAGTCTCTTTTGGAGTTCTGGCACTGAGTCGGGGTGAGCATGTCAATGCAGTCTGGCTGGTACTTGCCGCCGCCTGTGTATATAGCATTGCTTACCGTTTCTACAGTTTATTTATTGCCACCAAAGTATTTGAGCTGAATGAACGCCGTTTAACGCCTGCGCATCGTCTGGCCGATGGTCTGGACTATGTGCCGACCAATAAAAGTGTTTTGTTTGGCCATCACTTTGCAGCGATTGCCGGTGCAGGTCCGCTAGTAGGCCCGATCCTGGCAGCGCAAATGGGCTATTTACCTGGGACGATCTGGCTGTTAGTCGGTGTCGTACTTGCGGGTGCAGTCCAGGATTTTCTGGTACTGTTTATTTCCACCCGTCGTGACGGTCGATCACTCGGGGAAATGGCAAAACAGGAACTGGGAACCTTTGCCGGTATTATCGTGATGCTTGGTGCCTTGGGCGTGATGATTATCATTCTGGCGGTACTGGCACTGGTAGTGGTGAAAGCTCTGACCAACAGCCCATGGGGTGTATTCAGTATTGCAGCGACCATTCCGATTGCGATCTTTATGGGCATCTATATGCGTTTTATCCGTCCGGGTAAAATTGCTGAAGTCTCGATTATTGGTTTTGTCTTGATGATGCTAGGCATTATCTACGGTGAAAACATCGCACAACATCCATATTGGGGCCCATTCTTTACGCTTTCTGGCACTGAGTTGACTTGGGCGCTGATCATTTATGGTTTCATTGCATCGGTACTGCCAGTCTGGCTATTGCTTGCACCACGTGATTATTTGTCCACCTTCCTGAAAATTGGCGTGATTGCAGGTTTGGCTGTGGGTATCCTGTTTGCCATGCCTGAAATGAAACTGCCAGCGATTACCAAATTTGTGGATGGTACTGGTCCTGTATTCGCAGGTTCTATGTTCCCATTCCTGTTTATTACTATTGCCTGTGGTGCGATTTCCGGTTTCCATGCCTTGGTTTCTTCAGGGACGACACCGAAACTGGTCAATAACGAACGCGATATCCGGGTGATCGGTTATGGCGGTATGTTGATGGAATCTTTTGTGGCGATCATGGCCTTGATCTGTGCTGCAATTCTGGATCCAGGAATTTACTTTGCCATTAACTCACCAGCAGCCTTGCTCGGTACTACCGCAGAAAGCGCAGCAGAAGCAGTGCGAACCCTTGGTTTTGTGGTAACGCCTGAAGCCTTGACTTTGCTGGCACAGGAAGTCGGTGAAAACTCGATTCTGTCACGTACTGGTGGTGCGCCTACCTTTGCAATCGGTATGGCACATATCATCACGGAAATCTTTAATAGTCGTGAAATGATGGCGTTCTGGTATCACTTTGCGATTTTGTTTGAAGCACTATTCATCCTGACTGCTGTAGATGCGGGTACGCGTGCCTGTCGTTTCATGGTGCAGGATACTGTCGGTATTGTGATTCCAGCAGTAAAACAATCACATAATTTCTTCGGAAACCTGTTGGGTACTGCGGTTGCAGTGGCAGGCTGGGGCTTCTTCGTCTATCAGGGCGTAGTCGATCCACTCGGCGGGATTAACAGTTTATGGCCGCTGTTTGGTATTGGTAACCAGATTTTGGCTGCGATGGCACTTATTCTGGGCACTGTGATTCTATTCAAGATGAAAAAGCAGAAATATGTCTGGGTGACGATTATTCCGACTGTATTCCTGTTCATTACCTCAATGACTGCAGGCTGGCAAAAGATTTTCCACGAAAATCCAAAAATTGGTTTCTTGGCGCAGGCAGATCGTTTCAACACGGCGATTGCCAATAATGAAATCCTAGCGCCAGCGAAAACTGTGGCAGAAATGCAGACGGTAGCGATGTCGAACCAGATTAATGCTGCACTCTGTGCTTTTTTTATGATTGTAGCCTTTGTCATGTTGTTTGCTGCAATTCGCGTTATCCGTCGTGCATTGGCAAATCCTGAGCCATCTGTACATGAAGCAGAAGCGATTTATCGCGATCCTGAAGAGATTCAGCCAGCGAAAGGTCATTAAGGGGAATATTATGAATCTGAAGTTTGCCAAAAGCGGGAAAACGATGATTTATAAAATCATCAAGATGACCGTAATGTCACAAAAGGATTTAATACTGAATCCGAAAAACTGGTCGCGGATTGCGACCTTGTGGCAACGTTTGCAGCAAAGTTTCCGTCTGATGGTCGGTGTACCTGATTACCAGACCTATGTGGAGCATATGCGCAAGCATCATCCCGATCTGGAAGCCATGGACCCGAAAACATTTTATCGTCACTGTGTGGATTCCCGTTATCCATCTGCGGGCGGTGATATGAAGAAGTGTCCGTGTTAATCATTAATTCATAGCAAGCGCCTTTCGGGGCGCTTTTCTTTATCGTTAAAAATTAATATGAGGAATAGACGATCGCGTTAAATCTGAGGTCATTGATTGAGCTAGCGTAGAAAAGTTTTATTATAAAAATCCATGAAATCGCTTAAGTCTCTATACCTTTTAAGTATGATTCTTTTCAAATAGATGGATGAGCTCAGATTGGTATTTTGAGATTTGAGCGAAAAGAAAAATGATCTCTATTTGTGTCGATCATTTTATTTGTTTTCTGCGCTTCTTACTTCTTTTCAACCTGATCATTTTGACTCTTCTATTATTTAAATCCTCGCCATTTTCTAATCAGTATTTTTATTCAGTTACACAGACAGATGATTGATCTTTTGGGAAAATTTAAATTTCAGTGTATGTTAATCTTAGGCCATGTTTTATTAAGGAAATTATTGTGATCTGGGGCATGAAACAAAAGGAAAATAACGACATTGCACACATCAATATTGTGCTTGAACAAAAAATTGCAAGTTATGCACCCAAGATCCAGCGTTTTTTTGAAGAAGTTAATGCCATTGTGTTGGATAAGCAGGCCCAGACCACACTGGCACTCTGTTGTTTGATTGCAGGCGGACATGTCTTATTTGAAGATTTACCCGGATTGGGTAAAACTACATTAGCCAGCAGTCTGGCACATCTGGCTGGGTTAAAGTTCCAGCGGATCCAATTTACCAATGACATGCTGGCCAGTGATGTCATCGGTATTAACATGTTTAACCAGAAAGAACATCAGTTCGAGTTTAAACAAGGTCCGATTTTTACTCAGATTTTACTGGCAGATGAAATCAACCGTTGTAGTCCCAAAACCCAAAGTGCCTTACTCGAAGCCATGGAAGAAGGCTATGCCACCATTGATGGCGTACGCTATGCCTTACCGAAACCTTTCTGGGTGATTGCGACACAAAACCCGCTATTCCAAAGTGGTACTTACGCTTTGCCGGAATCCCAGCTAGACCGTTTCCTGATGCGTTTATCTTTGGGGTATCCATCACGCCATGCAGAAAAACTGTTATTACAGCAGGAATCCCGTTTTGCCCTGATTGCAAGTCTGGCGCATATTTTTACCGAAGATGAAATTCTGGATCTGCAAAGTCTGACGCATCAGATATTTATCAGTGAAGCGATTCAGGAATATTTGCTTGATCTGGCAGAAGAAACCCGTAAAAGCCGTCATGGACTTTCTACGCGTGGCCTTCTGGCCTTGAAGCGCGCAGCACAAGCGTATGCTTTGATTCAGCAACGTGCTTTTGTCACACCAGATGATGTGCAGGCTGTATTTGTCGCGGTGACTTCGCATCGTCTGGGGTTGAGTGAAGCTGAAACTTTTAATGTCATACAACAGGTTGCGGTCAGCTAAAGGAGTCCTCTCTTGGATAAAACCTGGCAAAAATGGCTGGCCAAACGCTTTCAATTTTCACAGCAGAAACAGCTCTCGCAGAAAGATGTCTTGGTATTTATTTATCAACAGGGCTATCTGTATCTGGTCTTGATCTTCATCACCTTTGTGGCTGGGGTGAACTATGCCAATAACCTGATTTTAGGTTTCTGCTTTTTAATCAGTGCGGTGCTGTGTATCAGTTTTTATCTGACTTTTAAGCAATTGCATGACCTGAAAATTGAGTTGATCGCAGATGATGTGGGGCAGGTCGGTCATAGCCTGAATCTGCATCTTTATTTTCAACAACAGCAACTTCGCCCTCGTTATTTGTATATCAAAGCAGAGAATCAGCTAGCGAAAGTTTATCTGAATGCAGCAAAGCAGCAATTTATTCTGCCATTTTATGCAGAGCAACGTGGCAAGTTTGATTACCCGGTGATTCAGATTTATTCGGTTTATCCCTTTGGTTTAGTTCGAGCCTGGACCTATCTTTATCATCAGCATTCAGCTTGGATCGCGCCTAAAGCTGAGGTTTTTAGCACAGAAAATAAATATCATTTCAACCGTTTTGAACCGGATATGGATGAGTTTCGTGAATTGCGCAATTACCAGTCAGGCGATTCCTTGCAGGCGGTGTCCTGGAAGCAGTTTGCGCGTGGACAAGGCTTGTATATCAAAGTCTTTGAGCAATATCAGGATGAACACAGTATCGAGATTCATTATGCACATATGCCGAGTCAGTCACATGAAGAAAAACTTGAATTTGTGATGGGTCTGGTCGAGCAATGCGAACAGCAGCAATGTGCGTATAGTCTGCATTTGCCACAGGCCGAATTGCCTCAGGGCGCAGGTGAAGAACAACTGCGGAAAGCCAAACAATTGTTGGCGCAGGCCTAAGGCGGGTAAATTCATGATCAATGCAAAAATCCGGACCTCGATTGTGCTGACTTTGGGCCTGATTCTCATCGCTCAGATGGCATTTATTCCAGTTCTACTCAGTATTATTTTTGCGATTAGTATTGTGTGTATCTGGATTTTTCTGAAACGTCAGCAGCCATTTCCAAAAACGGGCACTTTTCTGCTGACGGCGTTGGCACTCGGCAGTATTTATTTGAGCCATCATGGTTTTATCGGTGTTGAGGCTGGGGTAGCAGTTTTATCTACTTTTTTATTTGCTAAATCACTGGAAAGTAAAAATAAACGTGACCTGATTATTCTGTTTAATTTTGCCCTGTTTGTTGCTGCCAGCTCATTCCTATATAGCCAATCTTTTGGGATGGCGATCGTGATTGTGCTGTGTTTAATCAGCTGCCTGATTGGCCTGTACCGGATTCAAACCAGTGAGTTTGAACAGGAGCAGATCACTCAGCGCGCAGCATTGCAACAGGATGCCAAGCATGTGGGCAAGTTTATCTTGTACGCCGTTCCATTTTTCATTTTGCTATTTATTTTCTTTCCGCGCTTGCCGCCACTTTGGCATATTCCCATTCCTGAAAATAAAGGCGTGACCGGCATTGGCGACAGTATGTCACCTGGGGATATTGCCGAATTATCCCAATCTAGTTCACTGGCTTTCCGGATTATTGGTGATGTCAGCAAGCTTCCGCCGCGCTCAGAACTCTATTGGCGAGCCTTGGTGCTAGATGAATATGACGGGCAACGCTGGACCAGCAGTTTCGTCAATCAGCAGCCTTTAATGCGACAACCGATGGATACCTCACCCGTACCTACAGGCTGGAACTACCAATATCTGGCTGCGGATCCTTCGGTGTTCTGGATCATGGGGTTGGAAAAATCGATACCTGTGGAACGCCGTTATTATAACCGTCAGGATTGGAGCATTGTACCGAGACGGCTCACGCAACGTGTTGAACCGATTTCGTTACAGTGGGTCGGGACAGCATATGATCCTCAGGCTTTGCCAACGCAATATATCGAGCGAACGAATACTCAGGTGCAGCGCCGACTTGACCCGCGAGCGCAACAATTAGCACAACGTCTCTATACGCAAAGTGCAGAAGATCCTCGGCGTTATGTACAGAAAGTCTTGAACTGGTATCAGCAGAATAATTTTGTTTATACCTTAAAGCCGGGCCAATTAGGACAAAACCGGATTGATGAGTTCCTGTTTAATTCCCGGCAAGGCTTTTGTGAACACTATGCCTCGAGTTTCGTGATGTTGATGCGTTATGTCGGGATTCCTGCACGGGTGGTCACCGGCTATCAGGGGGGGGAGTTGGCACCAGATCGCATGAGCTGGGAAGTCCGGCAGCTCGATGCGCACGCCTGGACAGAAGTCTGGATTGACCAGAAATGGCAACGCTTTGATCCAACCGCAATGATCACTCCACAGCGTATAGATGATGGTATGCAAAATCTGCTTTCTCAGGATGCATGGGTATCGGCAAATCAGTCGATCTGGAACTCGCAGCATAATCTATGGATCACCAAACTACGTGTTTGGAGCGATTATGCCAGCTACCAATGGCAAAGTAAGGTGGTGGGTTATAATGCAGAATCACAACAGAGCTGGTTATCAAAATTAGGACTCGGTTCAGTTTATTCGAGTGTCATAATTTTACTGGGCAGTATTGCACTATTGATTTTGGCCTATGTGTTCAGAATTTATCTGAAAGCCCGACAGGCTCAATCTCCATTTGATCGTGCGATTCAACAACTGAATCAATCTTTAGCTGACGATCTCAAAAAACAGCCCGCTGAAACTTTTCATCACTGGATGCAGCGTTTATCCCAACAGACTCAGGTTGAAAACCAGACAGCATTTATTCAAGCTATCCAAATCTTTGAAAAAAATCTGTACTCGGGAATCTCAACAACTGAGCAAGAAGTGAAAAAATTCAAGGATTTGCTTAAAACTTGCGCGGACGTTTTAAAAACTAAATGAAAAGGCTTGTTTTCGGTCGGAAAAATTTATAATATGCCAAGCATTCTAGGTGTATAGCTCAGTTGGTTAGAGCGCTACGTTGACATCGTAGAGGTCAGCAGTTCGAGTCTGCTTATACCTACCATAATTCGATTATAGATGTATTTATATGTACATATCTAGTCACTAAAAGCCCCTAAATTCAATAGTTTAGGGGCTTTTTTTATGTTCTATGCATTTATATGGATCTGTATAGTACAGCCCTATTTGTATCACCACGTGTATCACTGTTTAATAATCTAACTCGGTGATACAAGGTGTAATACATGTTACGGAAAGATATAAAGAAAAGACCGCTTAGTGAAAAAACCTTAGCATCCTTAGAATCTGAAGAAAAAGACTATCGTGAACTGGATGGTGCGGGCTTATATTTTTTAGTCAAAAAATCAGGCGTTAAAAATTGGCAGTATCGTTACAAGAATTCTGAAGGTAAATGGGCTTGGATGGGCTTAGGTGCTTATCCTCAAGTGAGTGCTCAACTTGCTCGTCAAAAAGCACGAGAATTTACTTCAACTCTTTCTAAAGGTGAAAGCCTGAAGTCGAAGAAAGTACTGCTCGAGGAACGAAAAGAGCTTGAAAGCTTTTACTTTGAAAACCTAATGAGAGAGTGGCTGGACACTAAATCAAGTAAGTGGGGTGAGGCAACATACACGAAAGCTCAAAAATCTATTGAGAAGCACATTATTCCAGTGTTTGGTCAAGGTAATTACAAAGAGATTACGCCAAAAGAGTGGTTTGATTTTTTCCAAGGA
This sequence comes from Acinetobacter sp. YH16052, assembly GCF_013417155.1. Lineage (GTDB taxonomy): Bacteria > Pseudomonadota > Gammaproteobacteria > Pseudomonadales > Moraxellaceae > Acinetobacter. Next base: position 171,076 of record NZ_VPEO01000005.1, read on the forward strand.
CTACAACGTACTTTAGGTATTCATACTCAGATTGAGAAATTGGTTTCATACGTACGTGGTTGCTATGACTGGGCAAAGTTTAAAGGCAAGATAAATTCAAATCCAATAGCAGGCATGAGCAAACATCTAGATGTCTACGAGTCAGGGAACATGGATTTCGTGACTGTTGATGAATTACCAGCTTTACTTAAGAAAATTCGTAATAATAAAAAGCGCGCCATCGGCATCGGTCTTGAGTTGCTTATTATACTATTCCCACGTCCAGGTGAGTTAAGGATGGCAAAGTGGGAGCAATTCGATTTTAAAAAAGCCTTATGGATTAAACCTGCAGAAGTAACAAAAACACGCCAAGAGCATCAAGTACCTTTGCCTACTCAAGCGTTAGCACTTCTGAAAGAGCTCAAAGAGATTCAGCCTGAATCGGAGTTTTTATTTCCAAGTCGTCTATCAGTACACAAAACCATTAGTGATATGACCTTTAACTTAGCGTTGAATCGTTTAGGGTACCAGGGGAAGCAGAACCCACATGGTTTTAGGCATCTTGCAAGTACTATTTTGAATGACACATTCAGTAAGAAAGAGCAAGTGATAGAAGTGTGCCTGGCGCATAAGAAAAAGGGCGTAAAGGGTATCTATGATAAATCACAGCATTTAGATGAGCGCCGTGAACTGATGCAGTGGTGGGCCGACTATTTAACTAAAATCTCTCTATAAAAAGTAAACCTTTTTCTTGAACTTTGATGAAAAACTCTCTGAATGAATCGAGTGCTGTGATCAACTGATATCAACATGTTTTTATTAAAAGTTGTAATGAAACGCACTGATTTAAAGAAAAAAGGTTACTTAGTAGATACAGTACTTACTGCACTAGAAGTAGAAATGAAAGATTATCGTCTATGGGATAGTCCAAATTTATATTTTTTAGTAAAGGCGAATGGCAGTAAAAGTTGGCAGTTCAGATATAAGAATGAAATTGGAATATGGACTTGGAAAGGACTAGGTCAATATCCGAAAGTGAAGTCTAGCCAAGCTCGAAAAATTGCACGTACCTTCTTAAATGAAATAGAAGAAGGTACATTTTTCAAAAATAGAGAAGAGGAAGCCCAAACATATTCTCTGACGACATTAATGGAAGGTTGGCTCAATACAAAGCTCATAAACTGGGACAAAAAAACCTATCAAAAAGCAAAGGCATCTATTCAAAACCATATTTATAGCAACTTTGGTCAGCATGATTTTAGATATATCTCAGCTAAAAAATGGTTTGATTTTTTTCAGAGTTTACAAAGAGAAGTAGGAATTAAGAGCCAAGCTGAAAAACTATTTTATTATATTAAAGATGCTTATGATTGGGCTGAGGTGAGCCATGGATTTAAAGAAAATCCTGTTAAAAATTTAAAAAAACGTTTAGATAAATATCAAAGCAATAATTTTAATTTTGTTGATATTGTAGAATTACCAAACCTAATAAAAAGTATAAGATCATATACAAATGAGTCAATTGCCATAGGGCTGGAATTAATGTTGCTTTTGTTTCCAAGACCTGGAGAGCTGAGGTTGGCTGAATGGAAGCATTTTGATTTAGACAAAAGAATTTGGATTAAACCAGCAGAGCTTACGAAAACTAGAAAAATACATAAAGTGCCATTATCTGAGCAAGCGGTAAAGCTTATCTATCGGCTAAAGCAAATTCAAAGAGAATCGGATTATCTTTTTCCAGGAAGGGGTACACGAACGAAACCACTTTCAGATGGAGCATTTAATAAAGCTTTGGCGTCTTTAGGTTATGGGGGTAAACAAGACCCTCATGGTTTTAGACATCTTGCCTCAACTGCGCTTAATGAAGCTTTAAGCAGTAAATTACAAGTAATTGAAGCAGCTCTAGCACATGTCAAAAAAGGAACAAAAGGTATATACGACAATGCTGAGCACTTTGAAGAAAGAATAGAATTGATGCAATGGTGGTCTGATTACATCAATTCTTTTGTCTAATTTTTTATTTTTAATATTCAAAGTCACTTTTCATAGTGACTTTTTTTTACAGTTTTATCTCAAAATAATTTTCAATTTTTGGTCTTTGCTACGCTTTACTTAATGTCTTTATTTGAGATTAAAAATGGGTTGTGTGATTAATAGAAATGAATCTGAATTAACTGAAAACATTGAACAATCTGAAGTATTCAGCATTGTTCAGATAAAGCCTTTCTTATTGAGTTACAACACTGTATGTAAGCTTCTAGGTATAGAAAGAAACGCATTGCGAAATTTAATGAAGAAAGATGATCGCTTTCCAAAACCATTAAAAATGGGATTATCACGTCAAGCAGCTGTCTATTTTGATCGGGAAGAAATTGAAGCCTGGTATCAAGGGTTTAAAGAAAGATGCCGAGGTCAAAATGAGAAAATTTAAGAAGCTAGAGAGGATTCTAGAAGTGGCCAAAAAAAATGGTAAATGTCAGATAAGTAAACAATACGCTGTAGTCACCAAAATGTATCAGCCATATATCAATATGACCGTTAATCAAATTGATATTGATGACATATTAGAAAATAAGAATAAAAAGCCAGTCATATTACAAGAGGGCTTCTGGATTGAGGATAAGAAGGGGACATATCTATTTTGTGGCTATACGGCGTTGTGTATGTACATGCATCTTAAATACGTCGGAATGGATGAGATACTTCAGCAACTCTATGGAAAACGAGAGTTAACTGAAGAAGAGAAAGAAGAGTTACTCAAAATAAGGTATTCTTGAGTTGGGGATGACTAAGGCATAGGAATTCTATGCCTTTTTACTAACTTCTACAAAGTTCCCAATATGGGACTTAAAGCTTAAAAATAAATTATTAAGTACCTTTTTAGGGACTCAGGGAGGGTGCATGTTAAGTAAGTCAGATTCTCCTCGATATATTGCAGAAGAGTTTGGAAGAAGACTCAAAAGATTAAGATTGAATAAAAATTTGCGTCAAATTGATGTGGCTGCACATTCGGGTTTATCTCGTAAAATAATTCTGAATGCCGAAATTGGAAATGTTACGCTCGAAAATCTTATTCAAATTCTCTATACATTAAATGCCTTAGACGATTTGGATAGTTTTTTGCCAGAGCCACCTTTATCACCAATACAGCTTTTAAAACTAAAAGGAAAGGTGAGGCGGAAAGCTTCAAAATCAACGGCGATGAAAAAAGTAGATGAAAAAGATTTGGGCTGGTAAGGGATATTAAATATATTAATTTAACCTGAATCCTTCTTAATCCAATCATGTAGAAGAAATGTGTAAAATCGAACCTGGTCGTTGAAGACATAGGTTGTGCGGTAATTCCCTTATGGTTTCAACCACCTTTTATAGTCTGTTTGGGGGTTAAGCTATGTTTAATATTGCAAAAGCGGTTCAAGAACGAGTGAAAGGATTTCACCTTGGACATGTCTTTTCTGTGGACGAATTTACACAGCTTGGTAAGACTGAGGTGGTTTATCAGGAGCTCTATCGTTTAACTAAGCAAGGCGTGATTAATCGCATTCAGCACGGTGTTTATTATAGACCTGAACCAAACCGTATGTTGAAGGGGCGATACTTGAGTCCTGATGTTTATGAAGTGGTCAAAGTGATTGCTGAAAAAAATGGTGAATTCATCCAAGTTCATGGGGGTATGGCCGCAAATCGTCTTGAATTAAGCACTCAGGTTCCAGTGATGGATGTGTTTTATACCTCAGGTAACTCTCGTGAATTTAAGATTGGCGGCACTCCGGTAAGATTGCTGCATACTAAAAACAGCAAATTTTTCCAACATCCATTTGACAGCCGTGTAGGAGTGGCTATATCAGCATTACTCTTTTTGGGAAAAGAGATTGTTGATTTGAATATGGTTAAAAAGCTTGAGAGGATGCTTACATCTGAAGAGCGGATATTGCTTTATCAGTCCTCTTTGCCGATGTGGTTGCATGAGTTACTGGATGAGCAAAAGACAAAGTTCTACTTTTAAGCCAATCAATTTAAATTAAAGCCCTTAGCCTGTTAAGGCCAAGGCCAGTTTTGTCACTCAGGATACTTAGACCATGTTAATTCAAAATATGGTCCATCTTTAAACTTCTTCTAATCTCCATCCAAATCAATTGAGATATTAAGTCCTGTAACTGCTTTTTCATAGCATCTGCAATCTGATGAGAGTATTTTCAATCTTAGGAAACAGTATCTGCAACTCAGGCTGCAAGATCAAATGCATGACCTGCAGAATGTCACATTCTAGTAATGACTCATTGGCTTAACCAGGATTCAGGTTAATTTATAATATTAAATTTAAAGTGCATCCTTATTAGTTAAGGGATAAGGATGCGTTTGATTTTGATAACTGAGAATTAGTGATGTCTGATGATTGCATTGAAAATTGAGAAAATTTCATTATAGACTTCCCGCATTGTGAGAAGCCCTGATCTGTTAAAACCATATTTTTCAAAATATTGGTTGTCTGTGAAGTATGCAACAGCCTGATAAGTATTAAGATGTTCAGCAACTCCAAGTTCTTGGCAGAAAGACCTATTAAATTGAATTTGAAGCGCCGTATTCTCAATAATCTTGGTCGCAATCATCTTAGAGATAGGACGTATATTTAAGTTTTGAATTGCTGGGTGGATAAAAGTAGGTAGATGGCTTGGTGAGTTGCTCATACTAGACTCCTAAAGTGAATTTACTTCAATGGTCTGTTATGAAAGAATGCAAAGGTAAAAAGTCGAAATTTTACATTCTTTCATTTCAGTGATGTGAGATGAAAAGCATGAGTGCTTTATTGTCGAAATAAGGCACTCATGCACATACACTATTCTTCATATTAAATTTCCTCTTTTAATTTCTTTTGATGATGTCTTTTTGTCGAAATAGACAATAAAATACTGACAATATATATATTGAAAATTGTCTATATAGTCAAGTTTTATTGTCGATTTATGGTGTTTTATGCTGGCTGAAATGGATTCTGAGTTGTTTTGTGTTCGGCTCAAAGAAATAAGAAAACAAAGAAAATTGACTCAGCAAGAACTTGCTGAAAAGTCTGGTATTCCATCTACGTCGATTTCCCATATTGAAGCTGGCTCTCGCAAGCCCTCTTTAGAAAATTTTTATAAGCTCGTGGTTGTCTTAAATGTGTCTGCTGACTATCTACTAGGGCGTATAGAACGTTGTTCAGATGTAGGTAACGATCCAATTGCTAAATCAATTCAAGAGCTGCCTGAGTTGGAGAGAGAGATGATTCAGAAATTTATCTTGTCTTTGCAAAAATAATTGATCCGTATTTGTAATAAAACAAATGTTAAATCCATGACCTTTTGATGGTAGGAAAACTCAGTTAAATAGTTCAAGTGAGGTTGAAAAATACTCAATCATTGCGTCGAAGAAGTTTGATTTAAGAGAGGATAAAGAGCTTTTTGATAAGACTTATGGGTAAATCAAGTTACTTTATTAATCAGGTAGATAAAAATAGTACGTTGTAAAAAGAGGGCAAGAGTGAACACAACTTTAATGATAGAACCAATGAATATCCAACAATTATTGGAAAAGAACTTTTTTATTCCGGCCTATCAACGAGGATATAGATGGACTCCTCAACAAATTAAAGATTTTTTAAATGATATCAATCAATTTGAACCTAAAATAAATGATAAAGGTGAGAAATCTTGGTACTGCTTACAGCCTTTGGTACTTAAGCCTATGGATCGGGATTCTATAAGTATAAATGGGCTGGATATTGAAAAAACATGGTATGAGGTCATTGATGGGCAGCAACGGCTTACGACTATTTTCTTATTGATCCATTACATTAATGAAATGTGGAAAGGTAAATCTAAATATAAAGAGTTTACTTTAAAATACCAGACTCGCCAATCTAGTTCGGATTTCTTAAATAATTTAGAAATTGATATTAATAATGCATCTATTAGTGAGCAAAATATTGATTTCTTTTTTATAAGTAATGCCTATCAAACAATTCATGAATGGGCTGAAGGATTAGAATCACTAGGGCAGTTAAATTCAGCTGAATTAGAATCAAAATTTGTTCATTATACGAAAGTTATTTGGTATGAAACTGATAGTGATTCAGTAGAAGTATTTACTCGTTTAAATGTGGGGAAAATTCCATTAACTAATGCTGAGTTGATAAAAGCATTATTTTTAAACAAGACTAACTTTATTGAATTAAATGATAAAGATAAGGCAAAAATAAGATTACAACAGATTGAAATATCAACAGAATGGGATCGAATGGAATATGCCTTACAAAATGATTCATTATGGTATTTTTTAACAGATAAAAAAGTATTAACAACCCGAATAGACTTAATTTTTAATTTAATATCAAACAAAAAAAGTAATGACGACGATTTTTTTACATTTAGATTTTTTTCAGAAAAGTTAAAACAAGAAAAAATAAAACAAGTATGGCGTGACGTGAAACAATGTTTTCAGACACTTCAAGAATGGTATGAGGATAGAAAATTATATCATAAAATTGGTTACCTAATCGCCACTGGTTTTGGTATTAATGAAGTTTACGAATTAAAAAACTCTAAAAGTAAAAAGGAATTTCTTAATTTAATAAACGAAAAAATAATAGAGTATTTGCCAGGAGATGATTTAGATGAGTTGCAATATGGATCTCCAAAAATACGCCCAATTTTATTATTCCATAATGTCCAAACGCTATTAAATAATAAAAATGAAACAACCAAATTTCCATTTGACCGTTATAAAAAAGAAAAATGGGATGTGGAACATATCACTGCATTAGCTGACCAGCCACCAAAGTCTGAGCAGCATAAAAAAGATTGGATAAAAGAAATTTTAGACAATATTTCAAACTTGAATTTAGATTCTAGTTTGCAAACTAAACTTATAGATGTTCAAAGTGATTTAACAAAGTTTGATGAGTTTTTTATTCAATTTATAGAGGCATTTCAGGGACAAGGATTGGATGTGAATTCTATTGATAACCTAGTATTGTTAGATTCTTCAACAAATAGAAGTTATAAAAACTCTGTCTTCCCTCTTAAGAGAAAGAAAATTATTGAGAGAGAAAAAACAGGTACCTTTGTACCTATTTGCACAAAAAATGTTTTCATGAAGTTTTATAGCACTGATGTGGAACAAATGACTTTTTGGGGTGAAAAGGATAGGGAGCGATATTTGACTGATATTGAAGAAGTAATAAATTCTCTCAAAAACTCTCAGTCAGCTTAAGGAATTTCATCGTGTTAAATAAACAAACTGCAGAAAAAATATCTTTTTGGAACTTGCTCCAGTCAAATAAAATTGAAATCCCAATTATTCAAAGAGATTATGCACAAGGGCGATTAGAGCAAGAAAAAATTAGAGAACGTTTTTTAAATGCACTTTATATTTCATTAAGTGAAGAAAAATCTATTGAGCTAGATTTTGTTTATGGCAGTCAAGTTGATGATACTTTGCAACTTTTAGATGGTCAGCAACGTTTAACAACTTTATTTTTATTACACTTTTATTTTGTAAATAAAGATCATGTTGATAACATTACGAAAAACAAGCTTTTAAATTTTACTTATGAAACACGTATTAGTTCACGAGAGTTTTGTGAATCATTAATAAATGACGTTTTTGACATTACGAACTTAGACGATAGTACAAGAATATCAGAATTGATAACTGATAAACCTTGGTTCTTCTTATCGTGGCAGCAAGACCCTACGATTGCAGCTATGTTGAATATGCTAGATGCTATTCATGCTAAATTTTATGATATTAAGAATGGGTGGAGTAAACTCACGGAAAGGAATGTGATCCAATTCTACCATCTGAATTTGGATAATTTTGGTTTATCTGATGATCTTTATATTACTATGAATGCCCGAGGAAAGGCTCTCACAGCCTTTGAAAACTTTAAAGCATTACTAGAAAAACAAATTAATGAAGAAGGATGGGAAGATAAAGATACAGAATTCAACCAAAAATTTGCTTATAAAATAGATAACCAGTGGACAGATTTATTATGGAGTTATCGTAATAAAGAAAATTCTATTGATGAATATTTTTTACAATTAATTTCTAACTTGTACTTAGTAAATAAAAGGGAACTGGATAATGTACAAATCTTGGCAACAAATCCATCTACTTTAATTTCAATTTCATTTGATAAAAGTACATTAGAATATTTAGTTAAAAGCTTGGATAACTATTCTAGTGCTGATCTTAATTTGATAAGTAACCAATTGAGTAATTTGAATTTTTTAAATTTCAAAGATCTTAAAAGTGACTTGGTCTTTAATAATTTCTTTGAATTAATTTCTACTTCAAGCCATGTCACATATCCTCAACGTGTAATGTTTTATGCACAGACGTGTTATTTGAATGCGGAATTAGATTTTACCTCAGTTAAATTCTTAGATTGGATGCGTGTCATTAGGAATATCGTGAATAATTCAACAATTGATAATGATGAATCTTTTTTAAGTGCTTTGAATTTGGTTAGAGAGTTAGCTAGAGGACAAGATAATATTTATCAATATTTAGAGAAGAATGTGATTAGTTCTAAATTTGCAGCGAAGCAAATTGATGAGGAGATCATAAAAGCTAAATTAATTAATGAATCTCAGGAAAATAAAAATGCTATTCATAAATTAGAAGATTCACAATTTTGTAGAGGTAGCATTGGAATTTTCCTAGATTGTCTGGATGAATTTAGTTTTGAAAAGTTAAATATCCTTCGTAAAAATATTGTACAGAAATACCTAAATGATCGAGATATTTCTAATGATTTCAGACGAGCCTTGTTAACAATAGGTGATAATAAATTTTATAACTATTGGTGGTCTATACTTCATGCTGTATCTGCCCCTAAGCGTTGTTTAATAGCAAATACTGAAGACTTGAAGTTTTTGTTTAATCGAGATCCAAGTTATTTAAAAGAGCTTTTTATCGTATTAATGGATAAAGATCTCGAAGAAGTAATAGATGATTATGAACTTCCTGTGGATATGCCGAATTGGAAGCAACGTTTAATTAAAGAGCCTAATTTGTTGGATTATTCAAAACACCATTATTTAGCTATTAAAGAAGATGAATCTTGTTGTTGGTTGATTCCACAAAGTCGAGTTGCTAATAATGATGCAGGTCGTACAAGATGTAGATTGATTGTATAAATAAAAAATAAGCGTCTACCAGCATGGAGTTTGTTGGTAGACGCTATTTATTGTTAGGCTATAGAAATCAATTCTTTTGCTTGATTGGCTTTAAAGTACTCAGCTATTTCAGGCAAAAACACACGACGTCCTTCATCTGCTTTTACATAGCTTTGTTCCAATTGAGCCCCATGCTTGAGCATAAGATCGACAGCATAAGCATTATCTTTTTCAACAGCTAGCATGAAGGGTGTATAGCCTTTTATTGGATACTGAGCTGTATTTTGATTTGGATCGGCACCATATTGTAAAAGTAACTCGAAAATCTCGTAGGCATCGCAAACCTTCTTGTCCCCAAGAGAGATTCGCTTCATCTCCTCAAATAATACCTTTCTAGGGTCATGGCTTGGTAGGCTTTGGAGTTGTTTATAACTTTCAATATCGCTACCACCGTTAGAATGACGTCTAATCGAATCTGCAAGATATTTATCATTTGCTTGCTCAACTTTATGACCATTTAATAGGCCGATCACACCTAAATTCTGGTAAAGCATGGAAATACCATAGAGACCTGTAACATTAGGATTAGCCCCATTTTCTAATAACAATTTTGCAAGTTTTGGCAGATTTTCCTCAATAGCTAGGTTTAAGGGGCAAGTCCGCTTTTTCGGTGTGCATTCATTTAAAAGCTCTTTATCAAAACCACATTCGAATACATATTGAATGAATGCGTATGTTTCATCGGATTTAGAAGCAATGTGGTTCAATGCCAAAAGCACAATACTTTCTTTATTTGTAGTTAATGCATCCATGTTTGCACCAGCTTCAATGAGTTTTCTAGCCGTAGAAAAATCTCCAATAACTACAAAGTAGTGAAGTTGAGGCCATTTACGTCTTTGTTCAATATCAATATAAATGTTTGCATTCACTTTTTTAAAGTCAGGGCTAATATCCATCGGAACTGCAAGGCTACCGATTTTTGGAATTAATTTTTTAATTTCCGTACCTTTGTCGCTAAAAGTATCGGCAGTAAAATATTTAAAGAATCCAACCAAGGTTGCCTCTTTTTCCCATTCTTCAAAAACAAAGTCAGTTTTAAAGCGGTGAGGGCGCTTAATGGGATCAAAGATTCCAACTTTAAAGTCAAATTGGATAGCTAAATTTGAAATCTTTCCAATGAGTTTATTTTGGCTCTCCACTAGTGAAGCGATGCAAAGCATCTCATTTAACAGTACTTCTAAATAACGCATATCGCGATATAACAAACCATCTAAGCACAGTTCATATTCAGTGAGTGCTTCTTTAAATTGATATTGATATACCAAATTAATCGCTTTAATCCAATGTATATATGGGAGGAGGTGACCTACTTCTTTGTGCTCAGTAAGGTATTTGTCGATTTGGTTTACCATCAATGTATTAAGTTGAAACGTTGTTTCACCTGTTGAGCTATATACCATTGATGCTAAGCGAGTATCAGTATGATCAATACGTTTGACGTGCGTTCTATCAAAAAACACTTGAGTTAGTTTTTGATATGAAAGAGGGATTTCCATCAAAAAAGGAAAATGTGTTTGTGCATTGGCAATAGCCATTGCTCTAAATGTAAGTGCTTGGGTATCATGTAGCGAAATACGATGAGACTTCAATTTTTGGTTGTGTTGTTCGGCCAAAAACTGGATAAAGTTTCCTTGTTGTAATGAGAACCCATATTTAATTTTTAGGGCTTGTAGCAAGCGTGCAAAACACAACAATTCATAATGTGTCTGCGATGATTCTGTATCGGTCAAAAATAGGCGTTTTAAGGTCGACGGCGTAGGTAATGCATCTGGTCGGCCAAATTTACTGATGTAATTTTTCTCATCAGGACCTAAATCATCACTTTTCCAAAAATGAGCAAAGTTTTCATCATTATTTTTTAGATAACTTAAGCTTTCTTGAATAAAGTTTTCGCCTTTCCAGTGCTTAGCGATCCCCATTTGTGTAATACAAAAGGTTATGAGTTGATGAAGAGATGGAACTAAGTAATTCGACCAAAGTGAAGTTCGAATAGAATCAATATTCATCAATGCAGTTAAGCGAGCATGTAATAGCATTGCATTATAGCGGTCTAAAACATTGCGTTTAAGCAATGTTATGAACTGTAAATCTGTACGATCAGAAAACTCTTTTGGGCACAATTGATTTAAAAATAAGTCTACATCATAGTGTGAAGTGAAAAGATCGTTTGCTGAGGCATCTAAGTGCTTTGAGTTCATCTCTGGTTTTTTTGAGGGTATCTCTGATAGTTGGTTCTTGGTATCCATGTGACTTAATAAATCACGAACAATTTCTATCGTTGTTGGAAAGGTATTCTTTGGCATTGTAAAGCTCTGCGTATATCTGTCTTAAAGTTTAAATAGGCTTTTCGGTCACTAGGTGTGCCTGGTATCGTAATCTTTTGTGATTGATTTACAAATAAAAAATCATGTTTTTTGCCAGGTCTAAAAGATGCGATACCATCCTTAATAAGTTGCCGAATAAATTTGTTCAGCTCTTTGTCATTACTGTACTTTTTCATCGGTAATCCTGGATTAAGGGGATTGCTCCCCTTAATGATTATTTGGCATTACCACGGCCACCACCTGATGGGCGACCTGTTGTGCTTGGCCAATTACCACCAGGGCCAGGATGAGATGATGGTGGACGGTTGTATTGAATGTGCATGAGGAGGTTATCCTTCGTGTGCATAGCGATATTGCTATGCATCGAAGAATATAGAAATGCAATATTTTCTTCTTCTGAGAGAATGGAGTTTAATTTTTTACTACTTCATTCTGTGAATTCTTGTTCTAGATTCAAGAGATAATTGGATAGATATTTTCAGAACAATAATTTATTTAATTATTATTTCCATATTGAGAATTCGATTTCTGAAAATCAAAATATATTTACTTTCGAATCCATGCCATCCATAGACAATAGGGTTTTGTTTTTTGGTAATAACTATATTTTTAATGCCAATAAATGCCAAAAATCTTCATGAATTAGCCATTCTTAAACACTTTCGTGCTATTCAAAAGACAAAAATAGCCAATCGCTGCCAATAACTTCCTTTTAGTGGTAGATAGGCGGCATTTTTGAGTCAAACCTCTACCATTTTGTGTCAATCTAAGCCAAAAAATAAATTAAAAATTAAACAAGATACGACTATTTTTATAGTGTAATGGATCGTCGAAAATAGTGTAATACACTATTTTTTATAGTGTAACGGATCGTCGAAAATAGTGTAATGCACCAATTTTTATAGTGTAACACACATGAAATAAACCCGTTTTTATAGTGTAACGCCTAAAATTTTATAGTGTAACGTAGCGCTTTCTATAGTGTAACGCACATAAATTTTGTTAATTTTATAGTGTAACGGTAGATATGTATAAAAAATAAACAGAATTTTAAGTTTTTATATGGATTTGTTCAAAAAAGACTGTTAAATAAGTAGTTTTGATTATTTTTTAATCATCTTTATTTTGGGAAAATTAAAATCAGTTCTAATTTTTTATCTTACACATTATAAACTTTCAGATAATAAAGCGACATTTTGTCGCAATCTAAGATTTGAAATTTATCTGATCATGTGCGTATAAGTTAGTTAGTGACCAATTTTATTTTTAGGAATTCAATAATGGGGAATGTGGGCTACTATAACCAAAACTCAGAGCAGTTTGTTCAAACAACGCTAAATGTAAATATGGAAAGCTTATATCAGGCATTTCTAGTACTTCTACCGAATGGAGGCCATATTCTTGATTTGGGGTGTGGATCAGGACGGGATACATTAGCGTTCAGGAATAAAGGTTATCAGGTTGAAGCGTTAGACTATTCTGAAGCTTTGGTTGAAAAAGCCACAGCGCTCACTGGGATTCCTGTAAGATATCAAAGTTTTTATGATTTGAATGATCATGGTATATACGACGGAATCTGGGCATGTGCATCTTTATTGCATTGTGAACGTGATCGTTTGACTGATGTTTTGCAAAGTATTCTGAATGCTCTTAAGGTGAATGGGATTTTGTATATGTCATTTAAATATGGAGACAAAGACCGAGAAAAAGATGGTCGAAAGTTCACAGACTTAAATGAAGAGCAGGCCAAAGAATTATTAAATCAATTTCATCAAATTGAATTAATTAAGTATTGGATTACTATAGATCAGCGACCAGATCGTGAAGAAAAATGGTTAAATATTCTAATTAAGAAGAATGCTTAAATATAACAATTCACGTGGGGGTGCTTTATGTCTGAGTTTTATGAGATTGAACCGTCTCTTGAAAACTATTGGCGAGCAGTTATTCTATTTGGGCGTAATGTTGCATCCTATAAATTTGCTTTAGCAAAATCACTTTATGATCTCAAAGCTGAGGGTAATACCATTATTACTCTCGATAAATTAGCAGAACCTTTCAGCCAACATATTTGTGAACACCTCAAGTTTGTTGATAAGCAAGCTACATCGAGCTCTAGTAAATTCTTAGATTTTTGTCGTGCCTACAATACTGGTGAAATTGACCAGCAAACACTGATAGCTAAAACAGTTCAGTATGGTTTTGTGAATGTAATTGATGCTTTTCACAATGTTCACGGTCAGGAATTGTCCAAAAGATTTTTTATGGATGCCCGGAAAACACACGGTGGTATCATTTTAACTGATGATGTATTTCAGCTATTTGAGGCTCAGAATTCCAAAGATTTGATCGATGAAACTGAAGCAAGATGGCGTTTAGTTGAAACAGCTTGGGATATGAATCTACCTAAGCATTTGGTTCAGATTCAGCATGATGATCAAGGGCTCTTGGTTGCTGATAACAAAATTAGAAGAGTCAATGTGACATCGGCTAAGTCAGCTTTAAATGGATATCAAAAGAGTAGATGCTTTTATTGTTTTGCCCCTATCACAATTGATCAGTTTTTTGAGCACTCTGCAGATGTTGATCATTTTTTTCCACATAAATTACGTGAGTGTGATGTTCAAAAACCCATCAACGGTGTAGCGAATTTGGTATTGGCATGTCCTACATGTAATCGCGGTCAGATGGGTAAGTTTGATCGTTTACCATCGGTCAATTTATTAGAGCGCTTGCATAAGCGTAATGAGTATTTGATTACAAGTCATCACCCACTTCGAGAGACTCTAATTGCTCAAACAGGGTTCACAGAACCTGCGCGCCGTGGTTTCTTACAGGATGCTTATAACTGTGCCACTTTAACTATGGGAGGTGGAAAGAAATGGAAGCCAGCTCAGAATGGAATTAGTGTATTCTAATGATAAATAAGTAAAAAGATAATGAGGTAAATATGGGGTTATTTGATTTTATTTCAGATGCTTGTAGCACGATCGCTGATGCTGCAAGCTCAGTCGCTGACGCAGTTGGAGAAGTTGCAAGTACTACTGTAGATATTGTGTCAGATGCTGCGAGTACAACCGCAGATATTGTTGGTGATATTACTGGTACTACAGTTGATGTGTTGAGTAGTGCGGCAGACTCCACCATTGATGTAATTGGGGATGTGGCGACTTCAACGATAGACGCTATCAGTGGTGCTGCGAGTTCTACCGTAGATGTGATTGGTGACCTGGCTGGTTCAGCAGTTAATACAGTGGGTGATGTCACAAGCTCAACTATCGATTTTGTTAGTGATACTGCAAGTACAGCATTAGACTTTGCTGTTGAGAATCCATTAACGACAATTGCAACAGTAACAGCTGTTGCTGCAACTGGTGGTGCAGCTTTGGGAGTGATGGCTGGGGCTGCTGCTGTCACAGGTGTTTCTACAGCTGGTGTGATGGGGTTTACTACTGCAACTACTGCAGGTACAGCAACTGGAGCAGTAACAGGGGCGACAATAGCTGGATCGACAGGGTTGGTTACTTCCGCTGCTGTAATTGCTACTAAAACAACAGCAGTAACAACCCCAACAGTTATGGGCTTAGTTGGACTTCATACAGCTAAAAATGCCGGTGAATACGTAATTGATTTAATAAAAGGAAAAGTTACTCCTGTTAGAGGGTCTGTAGTCTATTGTGATTTAACAGCAGGTCGTAAGCTTGCTGAACATTCTGGTATTTATATTGGTGATAATAGAATTGTTCATTTAAATCGCCATGGTTATATTGAGATTGTAAGCCCACAACAATTCATTTCAGGAATTACTACAGGCAATGAAATTTATGTTTCATGTGAAGGGGAATGGCCGGTAGGTTGTGATGAGGTTGCTGATTTTGCAGAATCTATGGTTGGCATTATACGGAACTATCATGTTTTAGTTGATAATTGTCATCAGTTCAGTGCTGGATGTCTTATGAAAGATCCGGAAAATTACAACAATTTTTTATGGTTTTTAAAAGATGAAGCTAAAAAACGATTAGGTGCTGACAATTGGCGCTTATGGGATAAAAACTATTGGTAATTTATTTAACCACCTTCGGGTGGTTTTTTAATCCTGAATTAGACTTATGTACAAAAGATTTTTCTTAATAAAAATAATGTGAACTGATATGCTTATTTTAAGGGGAGCTTTGTATAAAAGCATAATAAAGTACAGATAGTTGTAAATAATATGATGAATTTAACTGAGTCTCAGTTTGATTTTTTAAAGGACGTAGATCCTTTGATGCATGCTTTATTAGTCAGTGCGGAAGCAGCATACTACACAGCACCAGCGCATACACTTGTACAAACCCGAAAATTTGCTGAGATTCTGGTTAATAAAGTAGCCCAAGCCAATCAACTTGAAATCCCTGAACAGGCGGATTTTCTCTCCCGTATTCGTTTACTTGAGAATAGACTCAAGCTGAAAGCTGACTTTATCTCTGTTTTACATACCTTGCGTGTTAATGGTAACAAAGGTGCGCATGATGCCGAAACCGATCATAGTGATGCTTTGACTTCACTACGGTTATCGTATCGAATGGCACAGTGGTTATATATTCTGACTACTCAGAAAACCAAATTGTTCCCTGAGTTTGAAGCACCTGTTGACCCAACGCTTGAAGCACGGCGCATGCGTTTTGAATTGATGGAGCTACAGCAGCAGTTGCGTACGGCACAGGACAAGCAAGCTGTTCACTCAGATATTCAACATAAATTGGCAGCCCTAGAAGCAGAGAATTTACAGCTTAAGCAACAGCAGCAAGTAGAAGCACAAACATTACAGGCTCAACTCGCTGCCTATGAAGCAAAAGTGAAAGAGCTGGAACAGCAGGCACCTCAATCTAGTATTGAGATACATATCGAAGATGAGCAATTGGATATAGCCAATGCTTCATTTGAATTGTCCGAAGCTGAAACACGTGGGCTTATTGACCGACAGCTTCAGCTCGCAGGTTGGCAGGCAGATACACAGCTCTTAAGGTATAGCAACGGCGTTCGCCCGCAAAAAGGTTTAAACCTTGCAATCGCAGAATATCCGACATTACTGGGTGGTGAAGAGGGTTTTGCGGATTATGTGCTTTTTGAAGGCTTGATGCCTGTTGCAGTGGTCGAGGCAAAAAAGCAGAACAAAACCGTCAGTCAGTATATTCGTCAGGCGGAGCGTTACTCACAAGGCTTTCAATTTGCGTCTGATTTAGACAAGCCATACAAGAATACGCCGTGGACATCTGAGGAAAAGGTCTACCACATTCCTTTTGTGTATGCATGTAATGGTCAAAAGCAGTCTAAGCGTCTAGCTGATGAGGGCGGAATCTGGTTCCGTGATGTACGACATCCATCTAACATTTCTAAGGTGTTGCAAGGTTTCCATTCACCAGCAGGGTTGAAGCGAAAGCTTGAGCAGGATATTGCTCGTGCAGATGAATATTTAGAACAGACCGAGATTCTGCCATTTAATGATCGTGTTTATCAACGTGAAGGAATTAAAGCGGTTGAGCAAGCAATTGCCAAAGACAAGCAACGTATTTTACTTGCTATGGCAACAGGTACAGGTAAAACGCGTTTAGCGACTGGCCTAATGTACCGATTAATCAAAAGCCAGCGTTTTAAGCATATATTGTTCCTGGTTGATCGTTCTACTTTGGGCACACAGGCATTTGATGCATTTGGTGCTGAAGTGATTGAGCAAGGCCAAACCCTGGCACAAATCTATACTGTTGCCGATTTAGGTGTAGATACTACTGAACGTCCTGAAGTTCAAGTTGCTACAGTGCAAAGCTTGGTACATCGTCTGTTTAACAGTGATGCACCACTGCCAATCGATTTTTATGACTGTATCATCATTGATGAAGCACACCGTGGTTATACCCTGGATAAGGAAATGACTGAAGGTGAGGAAACGATTCGTGATGAAGCGCAGTACTTGTCTACCTATAAGCGTGTAATCGACTATTTTGATGCCACCCTGATAGGTTTGACTGCAACGCCTGCACTACATACAACAGAGATTTTTGGTAAGCCTGTCTTCACCTACAGTTTTACTCGTGCTGTAGAAGAAGGTTATCTAGTTAACTATGATAAACCGATTCGCTATATCACCAAGCTTAGTCATGCAGGTATTGAAATACCTAAAGGGACAAGCGTTCAGGTGATGACTAATGCCACCGGACAAAAGACCACGGCACTGATACCCGATGACATGGATTTGGACTGCTCCCAGTATCCTAGACACGAGACGGCCTCATTTTGAAGCTGCCTCAAAGGCTTCTGGACTCATCCCATCGAGATGCGAATGACGCCTGATTCGATTGTAAAACATCTCGATATAATCAA